>JAKSVZ010000016.1 GCA_024407725.1 Opitutales bacterium | reverse complement strand
TCGGCTATGACCTACAACCCTTTTACGATGAACTCAATAAACTCGGCTTCATCACTTTCCCAAAATCAAGATCTAATTACTGCATGACCCATTGGTCTGTCCCTTCTATGCTGAACATGGATTATTTACTAGGTGATGAGACCAAGCTAAAAGATACTACCCTCTATGGCTTGTCTAAAAATAGCCCTGTGTTCGATACACTAATGAAACACGGCTACAAAACAGAGATTGCAATATCTCAATGTATAATAGGCATATTCTATCCAAATTATTATATTAAATGTATTTACCATAATATTAAAGATATTACCCTATCAATACTTACAAACACATTGCTATCATATTTTTTGGCGGATTGCCATACAACTCATTCGGGACACTACATCTGTCTAGAATGGCTCTTATCTCCAAGCGATCACCAACCCATTTACCGTTATACACACATCCTATGCCCGCACCCACCTTTCGTCTTTTCAGACAATGCATCTGCTACCTACGGACTCACTATTCAGGAGCAAAAGAAACAAACAGATGCATATACTTCACAGATACGTGCCAATATTGCCGGAATCGATGCCATGGTGCTGCCTATTCTAAAGCAATTAACCCAACAACCTAACCCTCCGATTATCATCCTCCATTCAGACCATGGATTAGGAACACTTACAAACGGAGATAAAGTAGATTCCCATTTTGGCAACCTCTTGGCACTCTATATTCCCGACACCTGGAAAGCCGATGCAAAAGATCTCAAGTTTATCAACCTCTATCGCTTTATCCTCAACCACCTCTTTAATGAACATAGGCCGTATATCGAACAAAATCGGCAGATCATCGGCGGTAAGGATTTCGACCCAAATATCAGCATCTGGGATCATCTACCTAAGTAATCTTTTTCGTTGCAAAAAAGGAAAATCGTTCTACATAAGTTTATATGCTTAGTTTTTTGGTGATTTTAAGCTCCATTGCACTCGTTGCCCTATGCGGGTGGTTAATTTTGCTGATTTTGATGCAAAAACCGAGCGCCAATTCAGGAATGGGAGCGGCATTAGGAGGTGGAGCTGCTGAAAGTGCATTTGGTGGAGAAGCTCCGAAGGTGTTAACGCGGTGGACAGTCTATGGGATCAGTAGCTATTTTCTTTTAACCCTTGCTTTATCGATCGCACAAATTTATCGCTATCATCATCAATCGAAAAAGGACGAATTGACCACCATTAGCCAACAGGTATCAAAAGCTAAAACCCCTGTTGATAACAATAAAAACGTAGCGAAATAACCCTAAATTCCAAGGGTTGGTTTTGCGTAAACAACTTAAAATCCTTGCTTTAGATTTGCATTTGCAACAAAAACCATTTCTATTCTAACAGGAAGGGGTCGTAGCTCAGTTGGTAGAGCGTGTCGTTCGCAATGACAAGGTCGTCGGTTCGATCCCGATCGACTCCACCATGTAATAGGGTTTACTTAAGGCAAAATCACAACAGACATTCATTATTTCCATGCCGTTCAATTTACCTGATATTGCCCCCATGCGCCAACGTTTGGCTGACGTTGATGCTCAATTGGAGCAACCAGAAACGTTTAAAGATAAAGCCTTGCTATCGAGTTTGTCGCGCGAACATCAATTACTTAGCAATACAATTCAGCATCATCAGACAATCACCCAACTACAACAGCAATTAAACGATTTAGAGGGGTTATTGGCTTCAGAAGAAGATGAAGCCATGCGTGAGCTCATGCTGCAGGAAAAAACCGACCTCAATCAACGCTTGGAATCGGAACAACAGGCGTTATTGCTAGCCATGATTCCTCCCGATCCCAATGATTCGCGCAATACTATCTTGGAAATTCGTGCCGGAACAGGAGGCGAGGAAGCAGCCTTATTTGCTGGAGACTTGTACCGCATGTACACACGATTAGCCGAGCAACAGCACTGGCACATCGAAGTACAATCCTGCAATGAGTCGGATAGTGGCGGATTTAAAGAAATTATTGTCCTGATACAAGGGGAGCAAGTTTATAAAATGCTAAAGTATGAAGGCGGTGGGCACCGAGTCCAACGCATACCCGTAACGGAAGCAAATGGACGCATTCATACCTCATCAGCAACCGTTGCAGTACTTCCAGAAGCGCAAGAAGTAGAAATTGCGATTCGGCCAGAAGATTTAGATATTACCGTTTGCCGCGCCAGTGGAGCCGGGGGACAGCACGTCAATAAAACAGAATCTGCCGTTCAAATTATCCATAAACCAACCGGCATGATTGTTACCTGCGCCAACGAACGTTCCCAGCAAAAAAACCGCGAGCAAGCTATGCGCGTCCTACGTTCACGGTTATTAAGCCGCAAACAAGCTGAGGAAGCACAAGCCTATGCCAAAGAGCGCAAAGATCAGGTTGGTTCTGGAGATCGTTCGGATCGTATCCGTACATATAATTTCCCTCAAAATCGCGTAACCGATCATCGGCTTAACATGACCACCTACAACTTAGACAAAGTATTAGAGGGCAATCTGTTACCTTTTATCGAAGCAGCGCAAAACGAAGACAACAAGCAGCGCATTGCTACTTTCTTGCATCAAACGCCATGAAAAAACCGTTAGTTTATCTAGCGTTTATCTTGGGAGCCGCTTTCATAGGTCTACCCGTCCTCAATGCCCACCCAACCTTACAATTGGGGATTGATGTACTCGAACAATCTGATTTTTCGCTGCTAAAAGGCAAAAAAATTGGCATTTTGACCCATAATGCTGCTAGAAATTCGCACAACATTCCGGTATACGAAGTCCTTTATCGCTCGCCAATCAAAGACCAAATTGTGTGCTTTTTGACCCCAGAACATGGATTATTGGGTCAATATGCTGCTGGAGAACACATTGGCGAACAGCAACAGTGGAATGGGATTCCGGTGTTCTCACTTTATAATAACCAAGAGGAACCTCCGCTTTTGAGCCCCACCAAAGAACAATTGGCGAACATTGATGTTTTAGTCATCGATTTAGTGGATATAGGTGCACGGTGTTATACCTACATTACCTGCATGCGCTTCGCATTAGAACAATGTATCCGCTACGGGAAAGAAGTCGTCATTTTAGATCGTCCAAACCCCTTAGGACGTAAGGTATCCGGCCCCCTTATGGAGCAAAATCTGCAATCCTATGTCGGTGGGTATTGCATTCCTTTTATCCATGGCATGACCATGGGAGAATTAGCTACCATGCTGATTCATGCTTATCAACCCCATCCATGGTTACAGCCCTTAACCCAACAGCAATTAGCGACTGCGGCTGTTCATATTGTAAAGATGGAACACTATCAGCCGGACGCCCTATGGGATCAGCAAGCTTGGAACAAAGCCATGCAATGGACTCCACCCTCTCCCAACATCCCAACCTTTGAAAGCGCTTTAGCCTATTCCTGCTTTCCTATTCTGCAAATAGGCAAATACTTACGCACGATTTCAAGTGTTCAACGCGAACATAAAGACGGCATTCCTCAACCCTTTGCCTTTCTTTATTCGCCTCACGCTTGCCATAATCCCTACACTCTGTGCGAAACCTTAAATGCAGCACAGATTCCGGGCATAACCTGCGACGTGGTTCGTAACCATACCACTAAGGGCATTCACTTAAAAATTACCGATTGGGAGCGATTCAATCCGAGTTTATTCGTCCTAAAGCTCTATCAAGCAGACCAACAGCTCAAGGCAATTTACCCCATTCCATTCGTCAGTTATTTATCGTTAAAATTCTGGACAAGTACACCCTTAGCCCATTATAATGTTTACTGGGTCACTAAAAGACCAAGCGCACGTTATGATCAAGCATTTTGGAAAATCCATATAGGAGATCCGGATATCATTAAACTGGTTGAATCAGGACTTCCGCTTACCGATGAACACATTCAAGTTCAAATAAACTCATGGGAAAAAGCTATAGCGAAATTTAAGCAACAAAGAAAAGCTTGGTTGCTATACTAAATACCAATTAAATTAAAAAACTAACTCAACAATAACCATCAATGGAAAATCAACAGAATACTAATTCACCCTCTCATTTGCATTCACGATTGAAGCGCAAAGTAGCTCCTACAGCTACCATTCACGAAGATAATGGAGCACAGCCCAAGGAAATCAAAACCGTTAAAATTGCAACTGCAGAATCGTTAAATTACCAAGGAAAATTGGTTCGTCAGAATGATCACTGTCAACACAATCGGGATCATAAGGGTCAACATCGTCATGGATCCTGCAACCGTAACGGTTGTTGTTCATCCTCCAACCATGAGCATGCTATGCCATCGCAAAAGGTTTGCCCTTGTAAATCCCTATGGAGAAAGCTTAAAAGCTTTACCTGCCGTTTATTAGCCATTCCTTCTAAATCAGAAGAGGGTTGCTGCTGTAAACAACCGCATGGGCACCATGGACAAAGACACCATCACCATAATAAATTCCATCGTCGACCCAACGGTTCTTCTAACAACCAGACCCCTAATAACCAAAATCAGCAATCATAACTGCCGATAGCCTTCTATGGATAAGGTATGCCTACAAGGCGGTGTATCGTTAAACGGAACCGTCGAGATTAGTGGTGCCAAAAATGCCTGTATGGCGATGATGGCTGCTGCTTTACTCACCGATGAGGTTTGCACATTGCGCAATGTTCCTCAACTACGGGATGTTGCATTTTTCATTCAATTGCTTCAATCGTTAGGGGTATCCGTTCAAAATCCAGAGCCTCACACATGGCAATTACAGGCTAAAAACATCACCCACGAAGCCGCTTATGATTTAGTGCGCCAAATGCGTGCGTCCGTATGCATCATGGGCCCCCTGATTGGACGCCTCCATCAAGTGATTATGCCCCTACCCGGAGGGTGCGTTATCGGCAATCGCCCAATTGATTTACACCTCAATGGGTTCAAATCCTTAGGGTGTTCCATTGAAAATCAAAGCGGTAACTTACACGTCAAAGCCAAGCATTTAAAAGGCAGTTCCATCTATTTAGGTGGACGATTCGGAAGCACAGTAACTGGAACCGCAAACGTTTTAATGGCTGCTGTACTAACCACCGGTGTTACGGTCATCGATTGCGCCGCTTGCGAGCCTGAAATTGTCGATCTATGCACCTTATTACAACAAATGGGCGCGTCTATTGAAGGTGTCGGTAGCCCAACGTTAACGATTCGTGGAACCGATCACCTAAAGGGCTTTGATTATACCGTCATTGGGGATCGTATCGAAGCCGGAACCTTTGTACTCGCTGGGTTAATTACCCAAGGAACACTGCATATCCAAGGATTTCAGACCCAACACCTCAACGCTTTATGGCACTTGTTGGATAACATTCACGCCGATATTTCGATTCATGAAGCTGAAGGATCGGTGGATGTAAAACCTTGCATCGATCGCCTAACCCCCTTTGAAACTACCACCCTGCCTTATCCCGGATATCCAACCGATTTACAGGCACAATTATGCGTGTTGGGACTTTGCATACCTGGCATCAGCCTCATTACCGAACGCATCTATCCTCAGCGCTTTATGCATTTGCCTGAATTACAACGTTTGGGCGGTCAAACTTGGCTAGAAGGAAGCACCGCCATTTTAAAAGGCGGAACTCCATTATCTGGAGCAGAGGTTATGGCTTCAGACCTACGAGCCAGCGCTGCATTGTACTTAGCAGGATTAATTGCATCCGGAACGACCTCCATTCACCGAGTTTATCACGTCGACCGCGGTTATGAACGTTTTGACCAAAAACTTCAGGCGTTAGGCGCTCACATCCAGCGCATGGACGAGGAATAACCCCGTTATCACAGTTATTGAATACCCATCGCTTAACTTTTTAAGCAAATGGTCGATTTTGTAAGTATATGGTTGATCCAATTACTCAAACACAAAAGCCTATTTTTAACACGGAAGACTCGCATCAATTAAATCCAAATACTGATACGGTCAAAAAAGATACCCAATCGCAACGCGATCCATTATCAAACCCGTCCGATAATCTTTCAAAAACAGCACAAGTCCACAGTGACATCTTTGAAGATAGCGGAATATCCCTGTCAGAAAAGGTATTAGAGCATAATTTTCCGCCCAAACAAGCCGTTTTAGATACGCCGGTCAACGATCGAAACTTGAAGGCAAGTTCAGTCGAAAGCCACATCGGTACAAAAGCCGATCCCACCATGCTGCACGACGAAATCGACCAAAAGACTTTTGAGTAAACACTGATCTTGGTAGACGGTGTAGGACTCGAACCTACGGCCTTCTGGATGTGACCCAGACGCTCTAACCAGCTGAGCTAACCGTCCCTATAAATAGACCTAAAAAAAGTTTAGGCTTCCCACTGATTGATACTCTCTACGATGTACTCTACCTCGTCTTGAGTCAATACAGGATGTAATGGCAAACTTAATTCTTCAGCCGCAAGCTTTTCGGTAATCGGAAACGATAACTTATTCCATTCGGGATAAGCCGGAGCTTTATGCGGCGGAATTGGATAATGCATTACCGTTTGAATTCCCTTAGACTTTAAATAAGCCTGCAATTCAGCTCGTTTTTCCGTAAAAATCGAAAAAATATGCCATACATGCTCCAATTCGTCCTTTGGATGAGTAGGTAGCGTAATCAACGGATGATGTATGTGCTCACAGTAGAATTTGGCTATCTTCCGACGAATAGCATTATCCGCATCCAAACGCCGTAATTTTACAGATAACACAGCAGCTTGTAGAGTATCCAATTTAGAATGGAAGCCTTTGCAGATATGGACATATTTTTCAATAGATCCATAATTACGTAACGCACGGATTTCGTTGGCCAAATCTTCCCGATCAGTCGTAACAATACCTCCATCCCCGCAACAACCTAAGTTTTTGGTCGGATGGAAGCTAAAACCAGCAATCGTCCCTAAATGACCCACTCGCTTCCCTTGATACCGCGCTCCATGCGCTTGCGCTCCATCTTCAACGATATGAAGATGATATTTTTCAGCTAATCGAACAATCGGTGCCATTTCCACTGCTCGGCCATAAAAATGAACCACCAAAATCGCTTTGGTCTTCGGTGTAATTTTTTCCTCTATCTTCGTTAGATCAATTAAAGACGTATGTTCATCTGGCTCCACCAACACCGGAACGCAATGATTATGAGTAATCGCTAATATCGTTGCAATGTACGTATTCGCAGGAACAATAATTTCATCTCCAAGATTAAAATGTAACGCCATTAAGCCCAAAATTAATGCGTCCAATCCATTGCCAACCCCAACCGCATACTTGGTACCACAAAACTGAGCAAATTGTTGCTCAAAATCCGCAACTTCTTGACCTAGGACAAATTGCCCATGATCCAATACCTTTTTAATTCCTAGATCAATCTCATCACGATAACGCTCGTGCAGCTTATAAAAATTACAGTAAGGAATTTCCATCTGATAGCGCACTTAAAAAGTCTGAGTGATCTAAAATGTACTCATTCGGATCATGAAGATCACTACCTAAAGCAATTAATATACAATTCCCCGAAAAGTCAAACATCCGATGCCATACATAACAGCCCATATACAGCCCTTGACAAGGAGTATTCAACTCAACCGTTTCCTGCGTTTTACCATCATCCAACAAAAATTTGCAAGAACCCGATAAACAATACCATACCTGCTCTAAGCGTCGATGGGCATGCTCACCACGAATCGATCCCTCTGCCGCCTTAATCACAATCATCTTTTGGATGGCAAAAGGAATACTCTTTAAGTTTTCAACCGCAAACAATTCGCCCCCTTTTGAAGGATGTATTTCTGTTGGAATCCACCGACAACGCGCTACTGTAATTGCTTGCATAGCTTTAGAACTCATACCTTATCATTCAACACATCAACCATGTGACTAAACTCCGGTGAGGTTTGATACAAATCTTCAAAACAACCTTCACCTGTAATACGCCCCTCTTTTACATAGAGGATACGATCGCACTGTTTCAACGTACTTAAACGATGCGCAATAGCTAGGATAGTGCACTTACCCTTTAACCCATTAATAACATCTGAAATTTTTCGTTCCGTTTCAACATCTAATGAAGCCGTGACTTCATCCAACACCAATAGTTTGGGTTCACCATAAAGAGCACGCGCAATAGCGATACGCTGCTTTTGGCCTCCGGAAATATTTTTCCCCATCTCCAATAAGCACATATCTAAGGTTAACTCATTCAACTGGGCTAATTTTACCGTTCGATTTAACAATTCCACATTTTTTTCGCGCCCAAACAAAATATTATCCTCAACCGTTCCATTAATAATGCAGGGATTTTGCGCAACATATCCTAATCGGGAAGCGGTAAAATGCGTAATCAATTGATCACCGACTTTATAAGTCCCCTGAGTTGGTGGCAACAAACCTAATAAGATATCAACCAAGGTAGTCTTCCCAGCTCCTGACTTTCCAACAATACCAATAAACTCTCCTGGATTAATTTTAAGATTAATATCCTGTAGCACTAACTGATCAGCTTTATAGCCAAAATTCACATGGTCTAACTCAAGGACAGCGTTAAGATCAACCTCATTGCTTGTATCCACCAGCGGTTTTTGCGCCGCCATTAAGGCTTCATAATCCCGATTGAAATCAGCCACATAACCCATTTGGGGATAAAATGAATACCATGCACCCGATAAACGATTCACAAACGGAATCAACCGAATAATACAGATGGACCAAGCTCCTAAATAGACAAAAGTTTGTTCAAATCCATACCATCGTATGCTAATCCATCCACTACACCCCAAAAATAAAATTACAGCAATTTCGAAAATATACGAAGGAAGATAACGAGCAAAATCCAAGGTATGAAGGATATGACTGCTTTTGATAATTATAGGTCCCAATTCTTTTAAAAACTTGCCACTTGTTCGAGCTAAATAAAGTTCTTTAATCGAAAACAAAAAAGATTGCTCTTTGTTAAGTACTTGTTCACATAATGGGTTCCCTAAATTGATCGCTCGACCACAATCATACTTATTTAACCATTGCATACCCATTACATAAAGGCCAAACAGCACTAAAGATAGCCCCATCATCGCAGGCATATGAACTGCTAAAAAAACAATCAAGGTTAGGGCTAACAACCCATTAACGATAAATTGCAGGAGTTGTAAAACACAACCAGCAATACATTCACACACTTGACTTACTGCATTCAACCAATGATCCGAAGAAAACTTTAATAAAAACTCATAACGAGCGTTTTGTATAAGACTTAATAAGCGAATCGATGCATCACTATCTAAACGAATTGACAAAATGGTATTTAAACGCATATAGCCAATCAATACGAGGTTTTTAACAATAAACAGGATTACGATCCCCAACATTAACCACCCAATATGGGTATAAACGTGAGTTTTAGTAGCACTGAAAGCGAATTTAGACAAGATAGGAATAATCAACCCTAAGCCCAAAAACTCAAGGAAGCAGGCTATTAACGCACAAATTAGGTTAATAATTATGTCTTTGCGATATACCCTCAGAAAGTTATCATAAAACCGTTTAAAAATCGCATAAACTTCTCGTACCTTCATGAATTACTTTTTTTAAAAACTGAACAAAATACCCAGCGTCTGTCAATTTTTGATTGAGTCTTATTGCAACTTCCTATTGACGACTTGCAATCCCGAACCGTAAGCAAATAAAACAGTCCTGATAGGTAGCAGAATTAACAACGGTCCAAGGTTGCGTACCTCCGCTATTATAAACAAAGCTAGGGCCTATATAGAACTCATAGTGTTCACGCATTACATATTTTAGGAACAAATTTTTCTCGTAATAAAGGTATTTATAGCCGCGTTTGGGCCCCTGCGATCCATACGGTCTACGTCCTTTACAAAACCCCAACTTATTTTCCCAAGAGAGGAACCAAGAGCTTTTGTCCAAAATAGCCCCATCAAAATCATAACCAAAGGTTGTTTCAAGATTCCACTGATGCCGATCCCAATCCCAACGGATGTAAAACGTTGGTTTCATCAATAAACTTGACTGTATACCTACATAACTTTCGGTAGCATGCGTTAATAGCTCAAACCCCTGCCGCCGTAACAAGGTATGGGACACTCCGAGGTCTAGCGTAAAAAAATCGGTCGCTTTTAAGAGCATACCGGCGGATGGTTTCCAGTAATCGGGGAAATAATCGCGCCGATTTAAGGGAATATGAGCATCTAAATCGCCATAAACCCCCAAAGATTCTTTGTAAATTATTCCACGAATATGGGGCAAAAAGCTATGTTTTCCCACCAAACGCCCTCGGTCAATGGCTTCAGTTGAATACGCTACGGAGCCACTAAATCCCGATCCATTTCCCGCCCAAACAAGCGGCAACAAGCAACTAATGCATAGGATCTCGAGGAAAGTGCAACGCACCATAATGCTTTCATTATCAAAAATCTTTCTAAGGTAATGCCAATCTAAAAAATCCCTCTTGTCCCCCTACCCAACAAGTCCTTAGGCTCTCGCGTTGACAATGAAGGCTTTTACATGAATGATTAAGCGTATGCAGTTGTTATTAACAGGATGCGCTGGTTTTATCGGAGCAAAGGTAACGGAATTGCTTCTAAAAGCCGGTCATACAGTCGTTGGGATCGATAACCTAAACGATTATTATGATGTTAAAATCAAAGAATTTCGCTTGAACGCCTTACAACAGCTACAGGGCAATTGGAGCTTTGTGCAAGGGGATATTGAAGATAAAGCCTGTTTAGAGCAAATATTCAAAACCCATACCTTTGATGCTGTTTATCATATTGCAGCACGCGCAGGCGTTCGGGCAAGCATGGAAACTCCTCAGGTTTATTACACAACCAACGTTCTGGGGGGACTCAATCTGTTGGAATGCATGCGTCAAACGCACGTTCGCAAATTGATAGCCATTTCAACCTCATCGCTCTACTCCGGACAACCCATGCCCTTTGTTGAAACCTCACCGGTGAACGAACCCATTTCGCCTTATGCAGCCTCCAAAAAAGCTGCCGAAATGCTTTACTATACGTATCACCATTTATACGGTATCGATGTATCCATTCTCCGGTGTTTTACGGTTTATGGCCCCAATGGCCGACCTGATATGAGCCCAGACAAATTTATGCGGTGCATTGCAGCCGGTAAGCCCATTCAACTCAATGGCGACGGTACGCAATCGCGCGATTTTACCTTTGTGGATGATATCGCGCGCGGCATTATTGCAGCTCAAAAGCCTTTAGGATACGAAGTGATTAACCTCGGTAATCATCAACCGCATACGATTAACGAAATGATTGGGTTGTTAGAAAAGCATCTCAACAAGAAAGCAACCATCGTTCATCATCCCTTTAACGCTTCGGATATGATGCACACTTATGCTTCCATCGAAAAGGCTCAGCAGTTGTTAGGCTGGGCACCCAAAATTCCTCTGGAAGAAGGGCTGCAAAAAATGATTGAAGGAACTCGTTTTTAGCTCACCTATGAATACACCTCGGGAAGTAAAACAGTCCAACGCCGATGTAAATACCGTCCGCCATTTTGGTGACGAATGGGCAGTATTTACAGGTGATGCACGTCCAAAAGCGGACATGGAAGAAGAATTTAATGCTTTTTTTAGCAACTTCCCTTGGCAAACATTACCTCAAGATGCTGAAGGCTTTGATGCAGGTTGCGGAACCGGACGATGGGCTGCGTTTGTAGCACCAAAGGTTAAACGTCTCAATTGCATTGATCCAGCAACCAAAGCACTAGCAGTTGCTCAACAGAAATTACAATCGGTTCCCAACGTTCGTTTTTTCAACACCTCCATCAATGATATGCCACTAGACCCTAATTCGCAGGATTTTGGCTATTGTTTAGGGGTTCTTCATCACATTCCAGACACCGAAAAGGCTCTGCAAACCTGCGTTGATAAATTAAAAACAGGCGCTCCTTTTTTATTGTATCTATACCCAAAGCTTGATTATCGTCCTTTATGGTGGCGTTGCCTAGATCAACTGGCTAACGGCCTACGGCACTTAATTTGCCGCTTCCCCCATCCCGTTAAAATTCGGGTAACCGATGCGCTTGCTTGCCTAGTTTACTGGCCGTTTTCCCGCTTAGCCTTACTTTTAGAAAAGCTCGGAATTTCCATCAACTTTCCCCTAAGCAGCTTCAAACATCGCTCCTTTTATGACCTGCGTACCAACGCCTTAGATACCTTCGGAACCCCCTTAGAAAAGCGCTTTTCGCAAGCCGAAATCACGCAAATGATGACCCGCAGCGGCTTGGATCGCATCACCTTCGGATCAGGACTTAAATGGGTTGCCGTTGGTTATAAAAAGGATAAATAAGCACTGAAAAACAGCTAAAATTGCTATGAACGAACCTGTTTCTTCTCAAGAATTCCAAGACAGTTTTTTAAAGTTCTTTGAGGACAAATCCCATAAAATATTGCCCAGCACATCGTTACGCCCCACGGCTCCGAATTTGTTATTTACCAACGCGGGCATGAACGAATTTGTGCCCTATTTCTTGGGAGAAACTGCACCTTATCCGCGCATCGTCAAAAGCCAACGGTGTTTAAGGGCAGGCGGAAAACACAACGATTTGGAAGATGTTGGCTTTGACGGCTATCACCACACAGCCTTTGAAATGCTCGGAAATTGGTCCTTTGGCGATTACTTTAAAGAAGAAGCCATCTCATGGGCATGGGAATTATTAACCAAAGCATGGGGGCTCCCTAAAGAGCGTTTGTTCGTAACGGTTTACAAACCCAATGCGGGCGAACCGGGCGCTTATGACGAAGAAAGCTATCGGATATGGGAAAACGTATTAAAAAACGATCATCTAGACCCAGCCCTACACATTGTTTACGGTTCCAAAAAGGATAACTTTTGGAGCATGGGCGATACGGGACCCTGCGGACCTTGTTCGGAAATTCACATCAACTGTTCGCCAGACCCAGACATCAAAAAAGGACGCGCGTTAGTTAATGCCGGAAGTCCATGGTGCATAGAATTGTGGAACTTGGTGTTCATGCAATACAACGCCAATCCCGACAGTTCGTTTACTCCCTTAAATAATCATTACGTCGATACCGGAATGGGCTTAGAGCGCCTAGCGGGTATAGCAGCATCTACTGATGATTTCCACGATTTTTCTAAGTTGCCGTCCAATTATGCCAGCGACTTATTTACACCCTGTTTTGATATAATTCGCGAGCTATGTGGCTATCGCTATCAAGGCTTAATACCCAACAACCGCACGCACTGCACCGAAGCAGAAAACAAGGATTGCGCCTGCCGTATTCTAGCCGACCACATGCGCGCAGCGATCTGGGCTATTGGCGACCGCATTCATCCAGGCAATACCGGTCGTGAGTATACCATTCGACATATCTTGCGACGCGCCATGCTGTTTGCAAAGCGCCTAGGCATACCTGCAGGTTCGCTTGCACACTTTTCAACTGATAAATATATCCAAAACATTATCGCAGCCGAAGAGAACAAGTTTAGTTCCGCTTTAGATCGGGGATTGGCTTATATCAACCAAGAAGGTATCACCAAACGGGTAACTGGCGAACAAGCCTTTAAGTTATACGATACGTACGGCTTCCCTTTTGAACTAACGCAGTTTATTGCGCAAGATCATGGTTGGTCAGTAGATTGCGAAGGCTTTCAACGTTGCATGGAGGAACAAAAACAACGCTCCAAAGCCAACACCACCAAAAGCATCGTACAAGCCAAGGTACTCACCAACCATGAAAGTAAATTTATCGGATACGACAACTGGCTGGATCCTCAAAAAGCAACGCTTTTGGATGATGTAAGGATTGAAGACAAGACCTATCTCATTTTTGACAAAACTCCTTTTTATGCTGAAAGCGGAGGACAAGCGGGTGATAAAGGAAGCGTAACGTTCGATGGAAATACACTAGAAATTGTTAACACTATCCGTCAAAACGCTGCGATTTTGCATGAATTAGAACACGATGAGGCTGCAAAAAAGTTTTTTGAACTAAAAAAGACCTATCAACAAGAAGGAAGTAATGCATTAAAAGCGTCGGATGGGTGGACATTGGAAATTGATGCTTACGACCGACAGGCGTGCAGCGCTAATCATACTGCCACTCACTTGCTTTATGCAGTTTTACGAAAAAAATTGGGTGGGGCTGTAAAACAACTGGGTTCGAAAATTACTGCTGAAAATCTAACGTTTGATTTTTCGTATCCTCACGAATTGAATCAAGAAAAACTAATTCAAATAGAAATCGAATGTAATGAGTGCATTTGGCCATACAAGGTAAAATCGAAGGAAGGATCTAAAGAAAAACTTATCAATAGAGGCACCATTGCGGATTTTACCGATAAATACGGAGCTATAGTACGTAAAATCATCATCGGTAAAGATGAGAATCACTTCATAACTAAAGATATCTGCGGCGGTACTCACGTAAAAAACACATTGGAAATCGGAATTTTCCACATCACAAAGGCTCAATCGATTGGCTCAGGAATAAAACGAATAGAAGCAGTTACATGGAATAAAGTAAGCAAAGAGCTTATGCGGCTAGAACATGGAAAACGGATTTTAGAACAGTACTTGAGCATGCCGATTGAACAGATAGGAGATGCCTATCAAAAGTTGTTGAAACAAGACAGGAGAAAGGGAAATTTTTTAGAAAAAGCATTACAAACACACGGCGGGCAGTGTCTAAAGGAAAGCACGCACGATGGCTTAAACTACGTACAATGGGAAACGCAAGTCATTGACCCGAACACCTTCCGCAAAGCGTGCAAAGCGTATTTGGGTAATCATCCCGAGATTGATGTTTTGTGGGGAGCGACCCAAGATAATGATGCGACGGTCACGGTATTCCTTTTCTGTTCACAAGCTGCGGTCAATAAAGGCGTTCAGGCAGGAGCAGAAATCCAAAAGTTTGCAGCACGTTGCGCTAGCAAAGGCGGAGGAAAACCCGATTTTGCTTCCTGTAGCGTACCGGAATCTGAATTTAAGCAGCATTGGGGAACCATCCTATCCTAATCATGAAGCTTGTTGAAGCCTTACACGAAGTCGCCCAGCGCCAGCCGAACACTATCGCCTTAAAGTGCTCTGTGCGCAACCAAGGGTTACACTACACCACAAAAACCTTTCAGGAGCTGGATCACGCAGTTGATTTATTAGCGACCTATCTGTTAACGCGCCAAATAACGGCTGGCAAAAAAATCGTTCTGCTCTTGCCTCCGGGTGAATCATTGCTGATTACCGTCTTTGCCCTGTTACGGCTGGGAGCCATTCCGGTTGTGATCGACCCAGGCATGGGCTTCAAAAACTTTTTCCATTGCGTTTGCCGCGTTCAACCCGATGGGCTCATTGGCTGCCCCAAAGCGCGTTTGCTTTATTACCTCATACGCCCCTGCATCCACTTTTCAAGCGTCGTTTTTCTATCAAAATCCCTCAAAAAACGGCTGTTAACGCGCGATTTTGCCTGTCATTTGCAACCCAACGCGGATGACAACCGAACCGCAGCTGTTTTGTTCACCTCTGGCTCAACGGGTCATCCAAAGGGCGCTGTTTATACCTATGCTGCTTTTAACGCGCAGATGGAAGCCCTTATCCATGCGTTCGGTATTCAATCAGGCGAAGTGGATTTGCCGCTACTTCCGGTATTTTCCCTCTACAATCCCGCCATGGGACTCACAACGGTTGTTCCTGAAATGGATCCGGCGCATCCCAGCACCCTAGATCCAGAAAAAATTGCTCAATCGATCATCGCTAATCAAGTGACCCACAGCTTCGGTTCTCCCCGTTTATGGACCAAAATTGTGGATTATTGCGAAGCCAAACACCTGCAATTTCCGTCCGTTAAACGTTTGTTTTTGGCAGGCGCTCCGGTTCATCCTACCCTATTGCAACGGGCACAGGCTCTCGTTCCCAACGGTCAAGTATTTACCCCTTATGGGGCAACGGAAGCACTACCCATTGCGTATATTTCAGCAACAGAGGTTATTCAAAACACCTACCAACGTACGGTTCAAGGGCATGGAACCTGTGTTGGGCGTCCGATGCCCGATGTAGAGGTACGAATTATCCCTATCAGCAAAAGCGCTTTTGACGTATTACCCGAAGCCCTACCGCTGGGAACAATCGGGGAAATTACGGTCACAGCGCCTTATATCAGCCAAAGTTATCTCAATGACCCCGAAGCTACTCAAAAAGCCAAAGTTCCGGATGCTTCTGGCAGAATTTGGCACCGTATGGGCGATGCAGGTTATAGGGATGCCGAAGGTCGGTTGTGGTTCTGCGGCCGCAAAATTGAACGGGTGGTCACCGACACGCAAACGTTTTACACCGATTGCTGCGAAGCCGTCTTCAACACCCACCCTCGTGTATTCCGGACGGCGCTTATTGCCTATAAAACCAAAAAAGGCATTGTTCCTGCAATCGTTATCGAGCTCAAACCAACCATCGCTAAGCGCGAACTGCCCGCTATTTATCAGGAACTACGAACGCTTGCCAAACAGCACAGTGTCACCGAAGCCATTCATCATTTCGGCTATTATCCTGCCTTTCCTGTGGATGTGCGCCACAACGCGAAAATCCACCGCCTCACGCTCCAGCGTTATTTCGCGAAGCATTCACGACGGATTCACGCGTTGGATTAATACGCCTTTGCAAATACAGCCAATGGGCAATCGGGCTTGTTGGTAAATAAGCACGCGCCCCGTTCGCTTGAAAATTCCTGAGGCAAACAACGTACGGTCACTTTCAATTCCGATTTAATTTTCTCTTCCGTTTCTGGGTCTTCTGACCAATAAGCTAAGGCAAAACCGCCATCATTTTGGAAAAATTGAT
>JAKSVZ010000015.1 GCA_024407725.1 Opitutales bacterium | reverse complement strand
TACTTCATTCGCCCAAGGCGTTAACTCTATATACTGGTGATAATACCGGCAACAACGGCAGAAAAAACTCGGCCATACGTTCACAAACCATCGGTACAGATTCCAAGGCTTAGGACCATTAAAATGCAAGCAAACCCAATTGCGCCCCGATAAACAACGACGTGCATAAGGTCCCGCTACCAAGCCGTTGAATTCAGGATCAAGCTCTAGCACCTGCGTTGGGTCGAGCAAAATATTTTGGACATCTTGCCCAATCAAACGAGTAGATGCATGCTGTTGAAAATACGTAATCAATTGATGAAGGAATTTCGCCTGTCGTAAAGCTACTAAATTCATCAACATCACCCCATTATTGAAATAACTTTTTTCGGGGGGAATACCCACGTTCAGTTTCCAGCATGTTAAACATTGTTTCGAATAAAAGGGGTCTTCATACACAATACCTATCAGCCGATTGCCCAAATCAATGTCCCATAATTTCCCCAAATCACCGACCACAACCACATCACTATCCAGATAAATCGCTTTGGTTAGCTCGGGAAACAAATCGGGGATTCTATGACGATACAAAGTCGCTTGAGAAAGATAACTGGGAAGCGGAATTCCTTCGAACGCCTCTAGTTTTTGCATCGGCATTACCTTTAGGGTGTTTTTTCCTAAATCCCACGCCGCTAGCTTCTGCTTGTTGCCTTCGCTGATGCCGCAATCAATAAGGTAAAATTGATACCGATGCTGAGAGTTTTTGACAATAGAGCCAATCGCACAGGCTGCATGGGGGACAAATTTGTCATCACAACTGAGGACAACCGGAATCGCTTCTTCGTTCATAAAAAAACGCCTTCAGGCTTTATTTCAACGTAGGATAAAGCAACGTGTCCCGAATATTATCTGCCCCCGTCAACAAAATGCAGAGGCGATCAATGCCGATGCCCATACCTCCTGCTGGTGGCATACCATACTCCAACGCCTCCAAAAACTCTTCGTCGATCTTTTGGGTTTCCTCGCCAGCCTGCCATTCAAACATCTTACGTTGAACATCCGGATCGTTTTGCTCGGAATAAGCCGGAGCTATTTCCTGTCCATTGATATACAGCTCAAACACGTCAATGTAGCGATGGTCGTTCGGGTTCAACTTAGCCAACGGACACAGTTCCTTAGGCAATTGCGTCACAAAGGTCGGCTGCATCAACTTAGGCGCAACGCACTTTTCAAACACATTGTTGGTTACCTCAAAATCCTCCAAATCCGGATTCACTTCAATCCCTAAGCGTTTACAGGCCTCCAGCTTTTCCTCTTTAGAATGGGTAAACCAATCAGCATCCTTCGTAGCTTCTTTAATGCATTGGTCATAGGTTATTTCTTCCCATTGTCCACCTAATTCAATGGTATACCCTGCGCCATTTTTTAGCGTAGTTGTTTTAATCACCTTCGTACATAAGTACTGAACCAAATCGTACACCAAACGCATCATGCCGCGATAATCCGTATACGCTTGATACAATTCCAACAAGGTAAATTCTGGGTTGTGGCGTACTGAAAGCCCTTCGTTGCGAAACACACGCCCAATTTCAAACACACGATCATATCCACCCACCAACATACGCTTTAAGTACAACTCAAGCGAAATACGTAAGTAAAAATCGCGATCTAGGGCGTTAAAATGGGTGGTAAATGGACGCGCAGCCGCTCCACCCGCAACACTTTGTAACATCGGGGTTTCCACTTCAATAAAATCCCGTTCCCACAAAAACTCACGGATGCCTTTAAGAATCGCAAAGCGTTTAAAAAAGCGTTCCCGCGATTCTTGGTTTACAATTAAATCCAAGTACCGTTGCCGATAAATGGTGTCCTGATTTTGCAAGCCATGATATTTATCCGGCAACGCACGCAGTGCCTTGGATACCAAGGTAACTTTTTGAGCACGTACCGTTAAGGCGTTTGTCTTGGTCAGAAATAGCTCGCCCTCAACCCCGATAAAATCACCAATATCGTAGGTCTTAAAGAGTTCATAAGCACTTGCACCAATGCCGGTATCTTCATGGTTCGATACATAAATTTGCAGGGTTCCCGTTTGATCTAATAGCTGTAAAAACGTGGCTTTCCCCATCAACCTAAAGGCAATGATACGCCCTGCAACCGCTACCTTAAGCGTTTGGTCTTGTCCGGCTGCTTCAAAGGCATCCTTAGCTTGTTGAAGGGTATGACTAACGTTAACGTTGGCTTGAAACGGATCGCCTACTTTTGCTTTAACCTCCTCCAATTTAGCGCGACGCACAGCCATCAATTGCGCTTCTGTTTCTGTAGGGGCTTTCGTATGAGAAGATTCCGTAGTCATTTCGTTGTACAAGCTACACAAGTAATCACCGATAGACAAGTTTAAACTGCACCCTAGAGGTCGTTCAAACAAGCGTTCGGATTCATCTGCATATCGTGATTAACGGCCACTGTCACACACGAATCGGACCATACGTTCAACGCGGTTTCTAGCATATCGATTACGCTATAAATCGGTAAAATCATCCCCATCAATTCCACAGGAACGTTCATCGACGAAAGCAGGCTAGCGCTTAAGAAAAAACAACCCATCGGTACTCCTGCGTTTCCAATCGCTGCCAAGGTGGCAATAAAAATCCAGGCAAGCATGGTACCCGCGGTAATTTCAATGCCCTGATTGTGCATCACATACAACACGGTGGTAAAGATGAATGCCCCGCAGCCGTTCATGTTGATCGTTGTGCATAACGGCAATACGAATTGCCCCACCTGCGGCTTTACCCCCAGTTTATGCTCTACCTGCTGCAAGGTAATCGGCAAGGTACCCACGGAAGATTTGGTGAAAAAAGCAACGGAAAGCGCCGGCAGCATTTTTTTAAAAACACGCAAGGGATTTTGATGCTTCCACAGCAAAAACAAAGGCAGTACCAAGGTTCCTTGAAGAATATTAGCCAAAACAATCACCAAACAGTAAGCGCCCATGCCTTGCAGCGCTACCGATGCATTCATTCCGCGAATACCCACGCCGATAAACCCAAACAATCCTAGGGGTAATCCTGCAATGATGTAGCGGATAATCGTCGATAAAATGCTGTGAAGTCCTTCAAACAACCGCTGGATGTGGGTACGTACCAGTGGGTCTGGAATTCCGCGAATCGCCATTCCAACCATAAAACTCAGCACCAACACTGCCAACACCTGATGCTCGATAAAAATCCCCAAAGCGTTATCGGGAATAATCTGCAGCAGGTATTGGAGATAACTACCGGCAACTAACGTTCGTACAGGGGTATCAGCCGTAAGCACTTGAACCCGTTCGGGGGCAATCAGATAATAGAGGATAGCGCTGACCGTAACCGCCAACAACGTGGTCGTAAGCGTATACATCAAGGTTCGTTTCCAAACAGCATTGAGCGAACGATTCCCTCCATACCGCGATAGGGCAACAATCAGCGACAACGAAATAATAGGTAAGCTTACGCAGCGAAACAGACGAATAAAAGCTTCCGAGCAAAAATGAGCAAGGGTAAACAGCCATTCGCTGGATGATAAGCCGGCACACACCCCACCCATCATCGCTAATCCATAGAATCCTAAACGCTTCCACGGGTACTTCATCATTTTCACCTCTAACCTTTTATCCGTGAACCCATCGATACAGCGCTCGTTTTGGTGCTGGAGGGGGGACTTGAACCCCCATGCCGTGAAGCACATGAACCTGAATCATGCGTGTCTGCCAATTCCACCACTTCAGCCAAAGTTTTATGGATTACTGGTGGAGCTGATCGGGATCGAACCGACGACCTCCACAATGCCATTGTGGCGCTCTACCAACTGAGCTACAACCCCATTAAATACTTCTAACTTATCCTGCAAAACAACCGCATTGTCAACGCGATTCCTAAACAATCATTAGAAACAATTGACAATTAGCCGCTAATCGCTTCTAATCAAGGCGAATCATGGTGGTTGTAGCTCAATTGGCAGAGCATCGGATTGTGGTTCCGAGGGTTGCCGGTTCAAGCCCGGTCTACCACCCCATAAAGTGAGTCATTTCATGGATAACGATACGTCAAATGTTAAACGTAACACGGCCTTAATAGCAGCCAAAAATGCCAAGAATGATGAATTCTATACGCAGATGAATGATATAAACGAAGAACTCAAGCATTATCATATGCATTTTAAAGATAAAACCGTCTTTTTAAATTGTGACGATCCGGATGAAAGCAATTTTTGGAAGTATTTTAAGGATGATTTTCCCACTTTAGGGTTAAAAAAGCTCATTGCTACGCACTACGAACCAACCGGCAAGCCGTCCTACGCTTTGACTCTAGAGAGAGAGAGAGAGAGTATAACCAACTCCCTTATTCTGATCTAGACGAAAGTTTTAAAATCCCCCTCAAAGGTAATGGGGATTTCCGTAGCGACGAATGCATCGAGTTGCTAAAGGAAGCAGATATTGTGGTCACTAATCCGCCCTTTTCGTTGTTTCGCGAGTATGTCGCTCAACTCATAGCGTACAACAAAAAGTTCCTCATCATTGGCAATCTAAATGCCATTACCTATAAAGAGATCTTTCCCCTGATTAAGGACAACAAGCTATGGGTTGGGGAAGGGTTTAATTGCACAATGATTTTTAAAACAGCGTATCCAAACACTCTTCCGGAAAACGCAAAATATGTGCGTTCAAAGGGATACGATCCCGCTAAAGGCTTTGTCAAAAACAAAGGGGTCTGTTGGTTCACGAACCTACCCCATAAAAAGCGGACTAAAGAACATGGGTTAAACAAAAATTGCGTTTATACCCCTGAAAAGTACCCCAAGTACGATAATTACGACGCCATTGAGGTCGGCAAGGTAAAGGATATCCCGTACGGCTATGACGGCGTTATGGGCGTACCGATTACCTTTTTGAAAAAGTATTGCCCAAAGCAGTTCGAGATTATTGGGCTCGGAATCGCCAATTTAGGTTTATCGATTGGGGTAAAACCTTATAAACCCGAACATCGAAAATACCGCAAAGAAATACAAAAAAGAGGCACAGTCGATGGAGATTTGTACTATCTGAAAGACGGAATTGTAACTGTACCGTACGCCCGTATCCTTATCCGCCACAAAAAACAAATCCAGAAGCAAGTATGAAAGCTACACTAAAACAAGATACTACAATAAGAAACTTAGTCGAAGGATATACGCAAGACCCAAATAATGATGAGGTTAGGGCTTTGGGTGGTAAATTAATAATCCGCCCGAAGTATCAACGAGAATTTTGTTATAAGCTAGAACAGCAAAAAGCTGTCATTTATACTATCCTTGGTGATTTACCACTTGGTACTATGTATTGGGCTAAAAGCGATGAAGAGCCTAGCGTTTACGAACTATTAGATGGGCAACAACGGATGTTATCTATTTGTTCCTATGTCATAGGAAGCAAAGCAGCAAACGGAAATATAAGTGATTTTTCTGTTGAAATCCCAGAAGATCCACAGAACCCCAATAAAACCAACCCCAAGTCATTCGCAGGATTAGATCCAACGACTCAAAATAAAATCAGGAATTATGATAAATTACAGATTTATGTATTAGAAGGAACTGCAGAGGAAAAAATTAAGTGGTTTAAAACTGCAAATATTCAAGGAGAACGCTTGACCGAGCAAGAAATTCGCAACGCTTCTTATACGGGTTCGTGGTTAACGAGCGCAAAAAGCTATTTTTCGATCAAAAAAACAGATAATCCCGCCGATAAAGCAGGAGGATATTATTTAAAAGGAGATCCCCTTAGACAAGATTACTTAGAAACGGTATTGGGTTGGATAAGCGCCAAAAAATATCAAGAAAATGAGCAAGCTGATGCTAGAATAGTACAGTATATGCACGATCATCAAAAAGATGCAGACGCTCATGAATTAATTCAGTATTTTGAGAATGTTGCAAATTGGGCACGATCCATTTTTGGGGTCATAGACATAGAGGATGCCGAACAAAACCTTACCAAAGGTCTTCCATGGGGTCTATATTATAATGACTACAAAGATAACCTTCCTAAGCTAGACTCCAAACAGGTTAGAAAAGACCTAGAAGAGCTTTGGAACAATCTAAAAGAAGACAATGGCAATGAGGTTAAGGATAAAAAAGCCTATAAGTATCTTTTGGAGAAGTACAGATTGGACGAGCTACTAAAAAACAACAAACTCACTCAGGATGAATACGAGGATGATATTAAGGCAGCAGGGGCTCTCCTAACAATTCGTGCTTTTAAGCAAGAAGACAAACTGAGGAAGTATAAAGAACAAAAGCATAAATGCGCGTATTGCCACGAAGAGTTTGCCTTTAATGAAATGGAAGGCGATCACATAAAGCCTGTTTGCAAGGGCGGACGCACAACCTACGACAACCTACAAATGCTCTGCCGGAATTGCAATCGAAAGAAGGGTGGCAAATAAAGCGTTATGTATACCCGACAAGCGCCTTAACCCTAAAAAATTAACGAAAATCAACCGGATCTACGTCCAACAAATCGATTACCTCTGGCGGCGTTTTAAATTCCGACCGCAAGGCTTGCAATTGGGGCACGAAATCGTCCTCGCCCAGATAAAGCAGATGCCGCCGATAATAACGGTTAGCCTTGCTGATGAAGGGCGCAGAGGGACCTAAAATTTCCCACGTTTCCGGTGCTTTTTGCTCTAAAAACGCACTCCATTGCTTGACGGTATAATCCACCAAGGGTTCTGATAAACTCCGAAACACATGACGAACCATGGTGCGAAACGGCGGATAGCGGTACCGTTCCCTTAACGCCCATTCTTGATTGAGAAAGCCGATGGTATCCTGTTTTTTTACAAAATCGATACACGGGTCATTGAGCGCAAAGGTTTGAACCACCACTTCGCTACCGGAACGCAAACGTCCTGCACGCCCGCTAACCTGCACAAGCAATTGAAAAATACGCTCAGATGCACGAAAATCCTCTATGAGCGCCGGCGTATCAAGTTGCAACACCCCCACCAAGGTTAAATCTGGGAAGTCCATTCCCTTGGCCAATAGCTGCGTCCCAATGATGATATCGCATTGATGGCTCATAATCGCCTCATACCAATGAGGCTGCTGTTCCCGATTATCCGTATCTAGCCTTAAAATCCGCACATTTGGATACAATTTTTTCAAACCCGCTTCCACCCGTTGCGTACCTAACCCCCTGCTTAACTTCAACGGGCTATGGCAATGGGCACAATGGGTATAGGCCGTTACCTGATGTTGGCACACATGGCACCGAAAGCTGGCATCCGCCTTATGAAACACCAGCGTGCTTTTGCAATAGGGACACTCAATCCGTCGTGCGCATTTAGGGCAATACAGATAAGGCGCATAGCCTCGGCGGTTCAAAAATAACAAGGTTTGTTCTTTGCGATCCAAACGCGCGTTGATTTTTTGCCGCAACAAATCCGACAGCACATACGCCCCCTCAAACGACGGTTTTTCGTAGTGCATATCCACAAACTGAATGGTTGGAACGCTCGCCTGATTTGGGCGCTTCCATAAGGTATGCAGTGCATAGGCATCTTTTTTCACCTGATGCCAAGTTTCAATCGATGGCGTAGCAGACCCCAACACACATAACGCCTGATGCAGTTGAGCTCGGTAAATAGCTAAATCACGCCCATGATAACGCGGAACCTCGGATTGTTTATACGACGCATCCTGCTCCTCATCTACCAAAATCAACCCTAAACGTTTAAAAGGCAAAAACAAAGCAGAACGCGTTCCCAACACCACATCACACGTACCCGTTAACACTTTCTGCCAAAGGGCTTTCTTTTCTTTTTCAGTGCTTAAGCTATGCCATACCCCCACCCGAATGGCTTGCGACGCCAACCGTTGCTGCAATTTGGATAGAGCTTGTTCCGACAACGCAATTTCTGGAACCAAATAGAGCGTCTGTAACCCCAAACGCCTTGCCTGCGCAATCAGTGCATGGTAAAGCTCCGTTTTCCCTGACCCAGTTACCCCATAGAGTAAATGGGTTGCATAGGTTCGACTCTGAAGGGCACGCGTTAGGGCATCCGTAATCGCTTGCTGTTCCTGCGTTAAGGTAATAGGGTTCGATGGTTTCGCTTCCGGTGGCCGCTCAAAGACCCGCCGAACCCTATGAGACGCAATCAATTGACGCAACGCAGCATGGGCATTCGCAATCGCTTGATGAAGCGCTCGCTCTTCTGCAAACGGATGCTGACAGACCCAATCATACACAGCCTGCTGATGGGTCGCACGCTTTGGAATGGCTGCTGTCGGTTCCTCATTGGGGCATAAATACGCCGTTTGCGTTAACGCTTTCCCTTGGCGGATAAAAGCAGGCAGCGCACTTTCTAAAACCGAATTGAGCGGACAGGCATAACGGCGGCTGATCCATTGAATTACCTGCAGGTTTTCAGCGGTTACAATCGGGAAATCATACACGCGTTGTTCAATGGGCAACAACGTCAGTTGTTCGGCGGGAGGTTGGGTCTCACAAGCTTCTACCAATCCATACGCTCGGCGACCCCTAATGCTAATGGTTACCAAACTACCTACCGGAATAGGCTCTGCCGCTGTATACGTTAAGGAGCGTGCCAACGAACGGATAGGCAAGATGGACAAATAGAACATGCTTACCAAGCGTAGCTTTCTCCGTACCCAATACACTTCCCATCTGGGTCAAAGACATGAGCTTGCCAAGCCGTTAAATAACCCTTGCGATGCTCTTTAACGCGCTCCAGCACCCCTGAATCATCCAATTGACCTAAAAATGCTTCATCGGTAAGCCCAACCCACAATTCGTTTTGCGGGAAAATGAAATGTCCCGTGTATTCCAAACTAAGTTCGCACGTTTGATCATCCAAAGCTGGGCTGATAATAAAGGTGATTTGGATCCTACTGGCTTCCGGAATGGTGGATAACCAACGGTTGAATTTAATGATTAAGTATAACCCTTCCCGCTTGTGCGCATCTGATCGAACGATTACGCGATCAAGCTGGGTTTCTTGCTCCCGAATCGCCTCAACAATGCCTTTAAAATCGTCATCCTTGCGATACACCCAATGGATATCTTCAATCACCATTGGGACAGGAGCCTGATCAACCCCCTTCAACATCAACGGGAGAAGGCCGAAGCACAAAAAAACCAATAGCTTTCTTCTTAAAATCATCACTTTGATTCGCGCCCTATTCCTATGGCGCCCGCACCCAGACTCGAACTGGGATTAACGGTTTAGGAAACCGCGGTTCTATCCCTTGAACTATGAGGGCACTATCTTTAATATGCGTTAAAGCAACCTATAAAGCAAACTTTTTCTATATTGTCCCTACCTCGCATTTTACTTGACGCCTTACGGTGGGTTCTCCTTAAATTAAAGCAACTGTAAGCCAGGGTAGCTCAGTGGTAGAGCAGAGGACTCATAAGCCTTTGGTCGGTGGTTCAAATCCACTCTCTGGCACCATTTTTCGTTTAGTAAACTGGGGAAATAGCTCAGTGGATAGAGCAACGGTTTTCTAAACCGAAGGTCGTGGGTTCGAATCCCACTTTCCCTGCCACTAGGTTCGTTTAGTGATAAAAAATTCCCGCAGAGCTATACTTCTTACAAACTAGTTTTTGCGTTTTGGTGGAATTATTTAAATCATTAAGAAAATTAACTTTTAAACATTGTTTAACAGATTAAATATTAAAAAATGGCAAAGTTTAAATTTATCGATCTTTTTGCTGGTATTGGGGGCATTAGACGTCCTTATCAAAAACTTGGAGGCACCTGCGTCTTTTCTTCTGAAATAGATAAATTTGCCATTCAAACTTACAAGGCTAACTGGGGAGAAATCCCTAGTGGGGATATAACACAAATCGATGCAAAAGACATCCCTAGCTTTGATATCCTATTAGCCGGCTTTCCTTGCCAAGCGTTTTCTATCGCTGGCAAAAGAAAAGGGTTTAATGACACCCGAGGAACGATGTTTTTCGAGATAGAAAGAATCCTAGAATATCACAAACCAAAAGCTTTTATGCTTGAAAACGTAAAAGGTTTATTAAGCCACGATAAAGGTAATACCTTTAAGGTTATGAAAACTATCCTCGAAAATAAATTAGGATATCAATTACATTATCAAGTATTAAACGCAAAAGATTTCGGTGTTCCTCAAAATAGAGAAAGAATTATTTTAGTAGGCTTTAAGAATCATCATATTGAATTTGAATTTCCTAAACCAACAGGCATTCCTACAAAATTAGGAGATATATTAGAAAACAATGTTGACCCTAAATACACGATTTCTGATAGGATTTGGGCAAGCCTTCGAAGGAGAAAAGAGCAACACAAAGCTAAAGGAAATGGTTTTGGGTACAGCTTATTTAATGAACATTCCGTTTATACGAGCACGATCTCAGCCCGATATTATAAAGATGGGTCTGAAATACTCGTAGAACAACAAGATAGAAATCCTAGAAAACTTACTCCTCGTGAAGCCGCAAGATTACAAGGTTTTGGCGATGACTTTAAATTAGTCGTTAGCGACGTACAATGCTATAAACAATTTGGGAATTCAGTTCCTACAAAAATGATAGAGGCAGTCGCTAATAATCTAATTGACGCTTTAAAAACGGGCGGAGAAATTGATTGATTTCATACATAGGCAATAGTGCCAAACGTGGTTAACATTGCTCTAACTGCAAATACCATTTAAGAAAATGTATCTATGGAAGATCAATCCCCTATCGATACCGCAGATTACGAATCAAATTCGCTTTTTTACAGCATTTTAAAAGCAATAGTACAGCTTAAATTATCGAACAATCAATTAACTAATTTCCAAAAAAAGATTCAGGAAGCCAAGGATTTACACTTGCATGATTATGATCGTGTCAAAAACTATTTAATTAGTTCTGGTTTTGTTAAGGGGAAACAAAAAAGATTTTATAATTTTATTATTCTTATCAATTTAATTGATCCTACCAATCTCACCGCTTGGTTTATCATGGCAGATGTTGCCTGTGATTTCATCTTATTGAAAAATTTGATTATAAAAAAGTCTGCTTCTGTTGTTTCAAACAAAAACAAAGCAACAGAAGGCATTGAAGATAAATTAACCCTTAAATAGGGTGACCAAAATCTTTGGATACCTTACGAGCAAAAAGTAATTAGTGCCTTACTAGTTGAAAAATTTACTAGTTCAACAAGAGAAACGGAATTTGCATTATCCAATCATAAAACAGTTAAGGTTATTAACACCAATCCTTATTTAAACACAAACCCTAGAGTTATTTCATCCAAAGACTTAACCAAAGAATTTTTAAAGAGCATTATTAAATAACGGAGGCATAACAATCATTTGGTTCCGTCGAAAAAATCGATACAAATCAACACCTAAGGGTTTTTAGGCGATGTGTGACTTTTTCAAAAGGGGAAATTAATAGGTGCTAATGCGTTGGGTTGCCAACCTGATAGGTTCAACCCCACTGCTACAATGCTAAATTTCCCCCTCAAATACTTTTTTAGGCAATCGTGATGGATGAATCCAAATAGACATCCTGCACGGTGTGAAGCAGTTCAACCCCTTCTGCAAACGGCTTTTGGAACGCCTTACGTCCTAAGATTAATCCGCTACCGCCTGCGCGTTTGTTAACCACTGCTGTAGTAATCGCATCCTGAAAATCATTAGCTCCCGAAGCTCCTCCAGAATTAATCAATCCGATGCGCCCCATATAGCAATTGGCGACTTGATAACGGGTTAAGTCAATCGGGTGCTCCGAGGTTAACTCGCTATAAACCTTATCGTGCGTTTTACCAAACTTCAAATCGCGAAAACCCCCATTGTTGGTTGGCAATTTTTGTTTTACGATATCCGCTCCGATGGTCACCCCTAAATGGTTCGCCTGACCGGTTAAATCGGCACTGGTATGATAATCTTGTTTGTCTGTCTTAAAAGAACCATTGCGTAAATAGCACCATAGGATGGTTGCCATACCCAATTCATGAGCCCGAGCAAAAGCCGCGCTGGTTTCTTCAATTTGGCGATCTGATTCAGCAGAACCAAAATAAATCGTTGCACCCACTGCCACTGCGCCTAAATTCCACGCCTGATCGACATCGGCAAAATAAATCTGATCAAACTTATTGGGATAGGTCAGCAATTCGTTGTGATTCAACTTAACAATAAACGGAATTTTATGAGCATACTTATGCGCGACACTTGCAAGCACTCCGTAGGTCGATGCAATGGCGTTGCATCCGCCTTCGATGGCTAAACGCACAAGATTTTCCGGATCAAAATAATCAGGATTGGGGGCAAAACTGGCTCCCGCTGAGTGTTCGATTCCTTGATCAACCGGCAAAATCGAAACATAGCCGGTTCCTGCCAAGCGCCCATGGTTCCGGATGCTGCTTAAGCTTTGTAAAACCCGACTGGAGCGATTGCTATGAACACATACCCGATCCACGAAATCTGGACCTGGCAATGCCAACTTTTCTTTTGGGATGGTACGGCATACATGCTGGGTTAAATGCCCTTTGTCGGCTTCCAAAAACTGTTGAATATGCTTATTGATCATATGCTTTTATTTTATCAAATCTTGCGCCATGCGACTACTTACTTTCTGTTTTCCCATCGTTTCCTAATGAGCATAGGTAATGGATGCCGTTCGGCTCTACCGCCAACAACACTTTCTGTTGTCCGCAACCAACAATCATCAGGAATTTTCGGCCGCCTAAACTCTTTACATCAACAACATTGATTGCATCCGAACGATTGATCCGGCAACAGCAGGGTTTGCGAACCAACAGCCACCCCATCAACATAATAATTAAGCCTGCAATCAGGATGATAAGCGCTTGATATTCTTGCCACAAAGGTAAAAGCGAATCGATTAATTCATTCATAATATTTTAATTGTAATCACACACTTTGGGAAATGCAATTGAAATTCAACCTCATCAGGGCATTTAAACGTTGCCGTCGCTGTTTAAATAATTTTAATGGCTGATATGAGTTCCTCAAGCATGAATGAACAACAAAATACCGGATCTTTTCGCGATCCTAGTGGATTCGTATTTAGCGCCAACGGACGCATTTACCGACGCATCAACCCTTGTTACAAAGAAACTTATGATGCGCTTAAAGCTGAACGGGTTTATGATAAGCTCATTGAACAAGGCTTTCTGGTTCCGCACAAAGAAGTTTATTACGGCGAGGATCATATTGATTTAGAGGCAGAAAAAATCCCTTTCATCTCATATCCCTACGAATGGTCGTTTAGTCAATTGAAAGACGCAGCCCTTCATACCTTAGCCCTCCAAAAGCAGTTGGTGGAATGGGGCTTTTCATTAAAAGACGCCAGTGCGTACAACATTCAATTTGTAAACGGAAAACCGATCTTTATTGACACCCTATCGTTTGAACGGTTTGAGCCCAACCCATGGATTGCGTTTGGTCAATTCTTACGCCATTTCCTGTATCCGCTCATGCTCATGCAGATGGTTGATTTGCGCGCGAATCAACTGTTACGGCTGTGGATTGATGGTATTCCTGAGGATGTTATTTATACGCTGTTGCCCAACCGCAAATGGCTGTCGCTCAATTATTGGCTGTACGTTAAGCTTCCCTACAGTGCGACGCAAAAATATTCCGCGCACCGTAAAAAGGTTCAACGCACGCTACCGAAAGAAAAAATGCTCAAGTTGATGGATGCTTTGCAAATGGCCATTGGGGGTATCAAACCTAAGAAAGCACCTACCGAGTGGGGCAATTACTACGCCACAACGAATTACAACGAACACAGCTTTGACGAAAAGACCAAATTGGTAGACCAATTCTTGCAAACCATCAACCCTAAAACCGTCTGGGATTTAGGAGCCAACAATGGAAATTTCAGTCGATTGGCGAGCACCAAGGGTATTCCAACGGTTGCCTTTGATATCGACCCACTGGCGGTTGAGAAAAATTACCTAACCATCAAAAAAACGCAAGAAACCAACTTATTGCCGTTACAGCTCGATTTAACCAATCCTAGCGGCGGAATCGGTTGGGCTAATCAAGAACGTTTGGCGTTGCATCAACGCGGTCCTGCCGACTGCGGACTTATCTTGGCGCTTATCCATCATTTGGCCATCGGAAACAACGTTCCTTTTGGAGCATTGGCTTCCTATTTCGCCGATCTGTTCAATGCCATCATCATTGAATTTATCCCGAAAGAAGACAGCAAAATCCAAGAAATGTTGCTCAACCGTAAGGATGTTTTTGATGAATACACGCAGGAACACTTCGAACGTTCATTCGAATCCTTCTTTTCTATTGAGGCAAAGCAAGCTATTCCTGGAAGCCTGCGTACCCTTTATTGGATGAAGAAAAAATAAACGCTAGCTTGCGCCCTCATTCTGTTTGGGGGTTCCCTCATCCCAAAGGCTACCGAAGGATAGGCTTTCGTTCCACTCGCTCGTTCCATCTCGCCCACATTTAACGTGTGCGTCATTGACCCAAAAACAATTCGTTTTTGCTCGCGTAAGGGCTACGTACAACAACCGTTGTAGGTTGCGCTTCTCATCCCCTTTCACATCCACGAGGGGGGATGCTGCATCCACGAACGATGAATTTAAGATACAATGCGTGCGATGGACGTACGGATAGCTTTTATTAGCCCCTCGGTACGGACGATAAAAATAAGGCAAGATAACCGTTCCCCATTCCAATCCCTTTGCTTTGTGATAGGTGAACCCCTGTAAGGCATTGGGATCAACCGTAACCCCTGCATCCATCGATTGATCCAAAAAGGAACGCAAACGCAGTTCTAAGCTGGCCCATGATTGCCCCTGTTGCTGCGCCTCAAAGGCTTCTGAAAAGATTTTATCGATAAAATACGCATCGTGGTCGCTTGGCGGACAAAGCTCCTTAAGTGTGTCGATGAGTCGTTCTAGACCCTCGCAAAGCGACAAATCAGCGCAATCGTGAACCAATGCCTTCACGTTATCTATTTTCTTGCGTGTTTCGTTGGGTACCCTATCCGATTGCCGTGCTTCATACGCCAAATCACAATCGGGACAATGCAACACCGTATGCAAGAGCCCCATCGACTCAAAGGTATCTTCCGGCGTATGAATACCATGAATAAGCGTTAAGCAGGCACAAAAAAGGGGATTATAGCGCCCTGTTTCTTGGGTAGAATGCAGCTGCACCTTTCGCCCCAACAATTCAAGCGCTTGCTTGAGTTCGTACAGCCAAGCTTTCCGAGGAACCAACAAGCAGATATCGGATAAAGCATGGCCTTTTAATGGCCCCTGTAAGAGCTTCTCAATACATTGAGCCTCCTGTTGAGTCGCATGTTCAGCATTAACCTCTGGATCCATAGCAATCGGCTTAAACGTACCCGAAACATTCACATCCGTTTCCAATGATACATAGGGCACATTATTGGCTCCATCAAAAATCTTTGGAAAACGTTTGTTGAGGGGGTTGATGAGCGCCGGAGGACAGCGATGGGTACAGGAAAACGTTAACGCTTCGCATGCTTTGGAGCTAGTTAATTGCTGATGATAGGCTAAATAACTTTTTACATCCGCCCGCTCATCGTAAATCGACTGTTGCGGATCGCCAACCATAGAAAATTGACTCTCTGGGTGTAAGGAACAGAAGGTTTCCAAGAATTCAAACTGCAAAGGATCCGTATCCTGCGCCTCATCTAACAAGATATTAACCGGCTGCGTACCATAATACTCCTTTGCTTTTTGAGTTTGAAGGCAACGGTTCGCCCACACACTGTAATCATCATAGCTTAAATACCCATGGGCTTTCCGAAATTGGAAATAACGCTCCGACAGGATGCGACAGCAAGCTACTGCCTCTGCTTCTAATCGAATCAAAAAGGGGCGAAAAGCATTATCAAACAGGGGTTTAAAGTCCTTATAACTCGAATGACAGAGGGGCAGTCCTACGTAAGCCATCGATTGGGTTGTTTGCCGATAGGCTTTTAACCAATTGCCTACTTCATCCAGTGTTTTTTTAATCGCAGCTTGAGACCGCTGAGGCGCTTTATGCCATTCATACTTCAGCAAATCTTCAACGACCGTTAAATCCAAGGAATCGCTGGATGGATCGTTGGCTTTTGAGGATAAAAAACGATTATGGGTACCGGTTATCAATTCCCGAAGCTCCCAAAAACGAAACAAATGGTTAAACTTAGCTAAATCCGGATCCGACGTTGTGAGGGATTCCATGAACGCATGCTTTAAACCATCCTCATCCGTCAACAACGCATAGGGGGTTGGATCCAATGCCCCAATCACCTTCAAACACAAGCTATGAATCGTCCCAAAAAAACCCTGTTTAAGGCAAGCAAGCTGATATTGAGCGTTGGAATTACCACCTATCCGCTTCCGAACGCGCTGCTCTAACGACGCTGCCGCCTCATTCGTATAAGACAGCACATATAAATGCGTTAATTTCTCTGGGTTCTGATTTGCTAGGCAGGCAATGCGATCGACCAACGCAGTAGTCTTTCCAACCCCTGCGGGTGCAATAACTGAAAAGTTTCGACCAACCTCAGTACAAAATAAATTCCGCTGATCCCGATCAGTCATTTACTAAAATAGCGATGGAGCCCATCGGTATTCGGAGTCATCGCCTGATCCCCTTTATGCCAATCAATGGGGCACACTTCACCATACTGCTCAACATGCTGCAACGCATGCAGTTCCGTCGGACACACAAACGTAAAATCTTTGGGATAAAAAAACAATACAATGTATTTTTTACCAAAAAATTGACCCAGCGACCAGTTTTCAACAATTTCGCCTCCATTAACCACCGCTGTCGCTGCAAAATCAGGAGCTTTTCGCCCCACCAACGTGCTTCCTACATTCCCTAAATTGCAATCACACATAGCACTTTTAGGGTAATGCTTCCTGTTAAAAGCGTCAATTTTTTACACAACCAATAGAGGTTAGCGACTGTTTACTTGCCACCCTGCATTTCCGCGGCGACCAACTCATCAAAGGTATCACGATGAGGATACGCATCTAGGATCTTAAATGCACGTAGGTTTTCAACACAACGTGCTTCGTATGCATCGTAATTCTCTTTGGTTAACCGATGCTTATCGTGCTCAATGCACCACGCCATATAACGGTTGATATCCGGATGATAATGGGCATGATCGCAGTAATTCGCTAGATTGCTTACAAACGGACAATCGTGCCAACCATAGATTTTGACATTCGGAAGATCAGCACAGGCGGTAACTAGGTAGCGCCATAAAGTAAAGCTAGAATTATAGACATACGATAAGTCCGTCCTACGTGTATGATGCATGGTAGGTAAAAAATTTGACCATGCCCAAGGCGGACTAATCACATAAAATTTTACAGATGGGTTATTACGAAACAAAGCAAATAACGACGAATTAAATTGAGCAACAATTGGAGCGTTAGGCTGGTATTCAACATGACAATCGTGATAATTGACTTCGGTTATCAGTCTATGTAAAACTTTTAAACAAAAATCATGATCTTCCTTTTTAAACCCTCGCCATAAACCAAACCAACTATGAACATTATCTAGGTTATCCCATATCCATAAGTTACTAGATGAAGGTATGGCTTTATGACGTAACAACTGAAAAGTACTTTCTAAGGAAGTGAAAGAAACCATCGACAAGATGGGATAAGATATATACGTTTTGTTCGATTGGTACCAGTTACCCAGAAACATACTAAAATCCTCACAGGTACAAATTACACTTTTAATCTTATAAGTTGCTATCATCGCTTGCGATAACCAAGCGATTTCATCCATACTAATTCCAGCGCCACACAACTTCAGTACCCCTTTAGCCCCTACCGCTTTAGCTAGGTCAGTACCTTTGAAGTTCATCGTGTGCGAAGAACCTACCAGAATACTATCGTAATCATTACTTCTTTTGAGGTAGGTTTCGATTTGACCTAAGTTGATTAAGGTTTTGTTACCAAACCATAGGTTTTTATTCCACCGCGTTTCATGAAAAATATGGTACGGATCTATGACGTAAACCATCAACGAACCTACCATCCAAAACAAAAACGTACAAAGAAGAAAATACAGGATGTTGCGGCGAGAGAACA
>JAKSVZ010000014.1 GCA_024407725.1 Opitutales bacterium | reverse complement strand
AGGTTGCCACCCGCTCATCAAATCCCTTTTATAAAATCAATATTCATGGCAATTTGGGATTATACACAACGAGTATTGGCGGCAGTATTGTTGCTCCTCTTAACGCCTGTTTTGATTATTTCCTTCGGTATTATGTGGATTAGCGACTTCAAACATCCGCTGTTTATCCACACGCGAATCGGTAAAAACGGAAAACCCTTCCTCATGTTTAAAATGCGTACCATGCGGATCCGTTCGTCTCACATCACCGTTCCTTCCAATTCCCCTGAAATCACCTTGGTTGGGCGTATATTTCGGCGTTTTAAAATCGATGAGTTTTTACAACTGATCAATGTCATTAAAGGCGATATGTTGTTAATAGGGCCGCGCCCCGTCGTATTTAGCGAATGGAAAACCTATAGCGCCAAAGAAAAGCAGGTCATGCGTTTAACCCCCGGCATTTCCGATTTTGCATCTATTTTCTTGTCGCGCATGGGGCGTTTCCTAGCCCAACACGATAACCCAGAGCAAACCTTTCATCAGATCTGCAAACCCATACGCTCCCGCTTATCGTTGTTTTACCTAGAACATCGCTCCATCAGCGTTGACCTAAAACTACTGTTTTTCAATGCAACCAATTTCATTAGCCATCGCTGGACGCTTAAGCACATGGCACGTCAAATCGCAAAACTAGGCGATTGCGGCGTACCGTACGCGGTTTTGTCCGGCGAACAAGAACCAACCCCCCTGCCGCCGGTTCAGTAAAATTCGCAAAATTTTTTGCTTTTTATAAATTTTAGGCTAACATGCCTAGTAATTTAATTTTTTAAAATGTCCACGGAAGAACCTTTATCAAAAAAATCATTAGCTAACTCCTGCAAACTCAGAAGCTTAACCTTAAAGAATTTCAGGATTTTTAAAGATATAACCATTGAGTTCCAAGATCTTTGCGCCATTGTCGGTAAAAATAACTGCGGAAAATCAACCATATTAAAGGCGTTGGATATCTTTTTTTCCGATGACGATGAGCTTACCGAAAACGATAGGCATGTTGAGCCCGAGAGAGAGAGAGAGAGAGAGAGAGAGCAATCCGACTCTATAGAAATCACCTGCTCGTTTGAGATTGCTGGCGATGCAGACATTATATTACCCAGCGGGGACATAACCACTTTAGCGGCTGAACACTTCCTCGATGAAAAAAGTAGGTTAACCATCACCAAAAGGTTTACTTGGGGAAAACAAAATCAAGTCTACACAACAAAATACATCTGCCCAAAAGAACATCTCACATATCATGACCGCCCACTTAGCTGCCTATCTTTTGATAAACTCAAAAGTACATACAACTTCTTGGCACCCAATGATAAAAAATATTATAGCAAACCGAAATTACGCCAAAAGCTCTGGGAAATCTATCAACCCAACCAAAGCAGGCTTAAAAGGGAAGCAGGCAAAATCTATATCGACACAAGTGAGGACGACTGTAATACATTTTGTCAGTACATACTGAAGGCGCTTCCTCGGTATTACCTATTCAAAGCGGATACTATATCCTACTCAAACAATAAAAACACGTCGGATTTTACTAAAAAAATTAATGACAAAATAATTGAGAAACTACAACCACAACTTAATGAGTTGCAAAGCAATGTAGAAAAAGAATTGGGAATAAGCACCGAAGCGATAAATGAGCAGATAAAAGTAGATTTTCCTGAAAACCTAAAGAATTCATTCCAGTTAACAGAACATACCCAACTAAATAACAAGCATGCGCTATCATTATTTGATTATAGCTTTAAAGATCAAACCGGACTTCCTATAGAACAACAGGGAAGTGGACTTAATCGGCTATTGTTGTTTGCTCTTTTCAAAGCAGAAGCAAAAGAGCAAAACAATGAAGGCAGAAACGTAATTTACGCCCTAGAGGAACCGGAAATCGGTCAACATCCCGATTGGCAATTACACTTGCTTAAAACCATCCTAACCCTTTCCAAAACAGGCCATCACCAAGTCTTATTCACAACCCATACGCCGGAGATAGTAAATATACCAGAAATAAGCAGTCAGACAGTGTTGGTTCAAAACGGCAAAGCTGAAAAAATCGAAGGAAACAAACGAAAACTCATAGAAGAAATGGGGCTTCTTCCCTATTTTTCCAAGAACTTTTTATTGGTTGAAGGCTTATGCGATCAACGTTTTTTTGAGAACATTAACAATATTTCCGACTTCAAAGAAATTTTTGATACATCAAAGAAGATATACATTATAAACGCTCAGGGCAAGGACACTATGAAAAACCCACATAATGTATTATCAGAATTATGCGGACTGTTCACGTTCATGATTATGGACAAGGACGATGGTAATGAACCTGATCAGCCTGGCTTGACACATACCAAAACACGAGAACTTGAAAATTATTTTAGCGTAGAATTCTATCGGGAATTCTCAAAAAACACTCAAGATAACAGGTTTAAAAACCGATTTAATAACTTAACCGATAATACGACCCCCGATTGGGATAATGCGGACATTATGAAGGATGTTCTAAAAGTCACTAATAAAGAAGAAGAAAAAGACTGTAAAAGCGCTGTACAATCGTATTTTCAAACGCTAGTTGGTGGTAAAGAAACAACCTTAGCCAATTTAGAAAAGAATTTGAGGTATAAAATCTTTTCGGATGGTGCTGTAGAAGACATAAAGAGAATTTTAATGGAAGCAAAAAATTATCTTTTCCCTGAACAAGAAACGACATCCTCAGCAACCGAAGAGCCAATCAAAACCGAAGATCCTATAAAGTAAAACGTACCTTTTCTTTACAAAACCATCAAAAGCGTTTTGTATGATTTTTAATGGAATACGGTTGGTTAGGTATTTGTATTGTTTTAGCAAGTTGGCTGGGGCTTGAGCTCATCACAAAGGTTCCCTCTCAGCTTCATACCCCTTTAATGTCAGGAACCAACGCGATTTCAGGCATTACCCTCATAGGCGCTTTTATCGCTCTATCGCACACTACTGATTGCATTACAACCATCTTAGCTTATGGCGGCATCTTGTTCGCAACCTTAAACATTGTAGGTGGCTATGCGGTAACCGATCGCATGCTTAAAATGTTTCATGCAAAAGATAAGGAAAATCGATGATTGCTGATTGCGGTTACATTTTGGCTGCTATTTTACTCATTACCGGCATTAAGCAAATGGGAAAGGCCACAAGCGCGCGCCAAGGAAATCTCATTTCTGCTATCGGCATGGGAATCGCCATCAGCGTCACTTTATACGCTTATCCCGTACCCAATCCGCTTTGGGTATCCCTTACCGTATTAATAGGAGCGATTTTGGGCTTCATCTTATCAATTAAAGTTCAGATGACCGCTATGCCCGAACTGGTCGCCCTATTTAACGGCTTCGGTGGATTAGCCAGCTGGGCGATTGGGATTGTAGAAGGCCTAAAGTTGATGCGCCCATTACCTGCAGAATGGTTTGCTACCCCACGGGCAACCCATCAACTTATCTATCAGTTTATAGCTAATCAAATATCATGGTCGCAAGCCCCTTATAGCCCTGCTCTCTATTTTGAACAAATCGCCATTGTGTTGGCAGTGATTATCGGAGGCATTACCTTTACGGGCAGTTTAGTAGCCTATGGCAAACTTAGCCGCAAGCTCCCCAGCAAATCTATCACCTTCCCTGGTCAACGCGCCGTGGATATTATCTTATTAATCGGGCTGATTGCTGGCTCCTACCGTTGGTTAGGCCCTCGCTCCTTAACCTATGCCTATGGGGATACCATGGCGCCCTTTATAGGTGTTATTATTTGGTGCTTGGCTGCAGGAATTCTATGGACACTTCATATCGGAGGAGGGGACATGCCCGTCATCATCTCCCTGCTCAATAGCCTTTCAGGGTTAGCAGCCTGTGCAGCCGGTCTTATTTCCTTAAACAAAGTCCTGATTGTTGCCGGTTGTCTGGTAGGAACCAGCGGCCTTATTTTAACGGTTATCATGTGCAAGGCCATGAACCGTTCCATCCTTAAAGTATTATTAGGAGGGTTCAAAACAACAGCCACCAAAGCGCAATCTAGTAGCAATAAGACCCCCAAAGAATTATCCATCGAGGATGCGTATTATCCTATTGAGGCCGCCCGCACGATCGGAATTGTCCCTGGTTATGGCCTCGCCGTATCTCAAGCACAACATGCCCTTAAGGATTTCGCACAAAAACTGATGGAGCATGGGGCCGAAGTGTTCTTTGCTATCCATCCCGTGGCAGGACGTATGCCCGGTCACATGAATGTTTTATTGGCAGAAGCCGATGTGGATTATGACCAACTGCTCGAATTAGAAGCCGCCAACGAACGCTTCCCCAATACCGATGTGGTCATTGTGGTCGGAGCAAACGATGTGGTTAATTCCGATGCAGTCGATAACCCCAATTCACCTTTGTACGGCATGCCCATTTTGGAAGTATCCAAAGCTAAAAATGTATTGATCCTCAAACGCGGTTCTGGCAGCGGCTATTCCGGCTTAGAAAATGCTCTGTTTACAAAAGATTCCGTTCGTATGATCTATGGAGATGCAAAAAAGACGTTGACAAAACTCAATGCTTTATTTAAAGTTTAGTATATTTATTTAAATTATCGAACAAAGAAACTTGACAAAACAAATTTTTACTGAAAACTTTTTATAAAAAAGGAATAAAATGAATAAAAAATTATTAATGGCGTTATGCGGTGCTGTATCCAGCAGTGCATTGTTCGCTAGCGTAGGTGAAGGTGCCGTAGGACATTACGTAATGGTACGTAGCGGATTTGGCTCCCTCAAAGCTCAAGACAAGGTTACTTGTAATCACGAAGAGACACAAAAGGGATTGGATGAATTAGAAAAACCTGAATACAAGAGCCACAAGAATTTATCGGTTGCTTTTGGTTCGATGTATGATATTTGGAATTTCGCTGGCATCAATGTCGATTTCGAAATCATGGGTGCTTATGCTAAATTCAAAAAGGATGATGGATTTTTAGCCTCCAAGAACATTTTGAAAGATGCTGAGATTCCAGCGATGGTTGTGGATGACCAGATTGACAATCTACAATTAGCTCCTAAAAACATCCGTATGGTAGGCGCAATGGTTAACTTGACTTATGAGCAATACCTATTGGACTGGGCTTCTGTATGTATCGCCGGTGGTATCGGTGGTGGATATTCCGCAACAAGGTTCACAACGATAATTACTCCCAAATTGAATAATGGGGGGCTCTTCGGTGGCGCTAAGAGTGTTGTAGGTCATCGATACCTACATGCTGGAATGTTCATGTACAACTTCATGATCTTCGGACGTATCAACTGGCAAGCGATCTTGTTTGACTTCGGTTATCGTCATGTAGCCACCAAGCAAATCGGAACTTCCCGTATGTTAGGTAACGACTGGGATAAGCAAGCCAATCTAAAGTCGGATCAATTCTTTATCGGTGCTGGATTACAGTTCTAATCTAACTAACTGTTAAAGAAATAACAAAAAACGCATGCAATTTGCATGCGTTTTTTTGTTGCCCTATGCTTAGCTATATTTATTTGCACCCTTTTTACCTCGTCCTACAATCTGCCAGCAAACTTAAGCAAAAAGGCTTGCAACTCGGGGCATAAAAACTTTTTCTAATAATATAAGCTGCCCTGTTCGTCTAACGGTCAGGACATCGGGTTCTCATCTCGACAATAGGAGTTCGATTCTCCTACAGGGTGCCATATAAATTTGCAGTACGCTAAAAAACTCAATGTTTTTAAAAAAGCAAGGGGCGTTGTTAAATTGCTATTTTTAATGCTCCCAGTGCTTACGAATGCTCTCGATTTATAACAATGCCGCAGCCATCCATCAACCAAGCACGCAAGCGTTTACAAATTTTACGCCAACAAATAGCGCACTACGATCAACTGTACTATCAAGAGAGCCGTTCGGAAATTTCAGACTTTGAATACGACTGTTTGCAGGCTGAAGTTCAAGCAATTTATCAACAATTTCCGACCTTAAAACAAAGCGCCACCCCCGGTAGTGATTTACGCAATGGAGTTGCAACCCTACCGCACTTAGTACCCATGCTAAGCCTTGCGAACACCTACTCTAAAGAAGAATTCTTTGCCTTTGACCAAGGATTAAGCCAACAGATAGGTACCCACACCTACGTTTTAGAACCAAAAGTGGATGGGATGGCGATCAACTTAATTTACGAAAATGGTCACTGGGTACGTGCCTTAACCCGAGGAAATGGGAAAGCGGGTGAAGATGTAACCCTAGCGATCCAAAGTATTGCATCCATTCCTCATCAATTGATTGCGCTCCCTTCGTCCGCCCTGCCTTCCAAGGTAGAAGTACGAGGAGAGGTATACATAACCCATGCTGATTTTGCTGCCTTGAACGAAGCGCAAGAGCAACAGGGGTTAGAACCTTTTTCCAACGCGCGTAATCTAGCATCCGGTAGCGTTAAACTGCAAGACCTTGAAATGGTTAAGCAACGTAAATTGCAATTTATAGCGCATGGAATTGGTTATTTTGATGGCACATTAGCGACCCAAACAAGCGTACGTCAATGGCTTGCCTTACAGCATTTTCCTGTATTTCCCGAGCTTATTCAAACCCATTCCATTGAGGAAGCATGGCAGTTGATCGAACATTTTTCGCAACAACGCTTTACGTTGCCTTATCCTACCGATGGGATGGTTATCAAAATTGATGATCGTCAGCAACAAATGCAATTGGGGGCTACCGCCAAGTCTCCTCGCTGGGCGATTGCTTATAAATTCGCGCCTGAATCCGTCGAAACCCAACTGCTGGATGTAAGCTTCCAAGTAGGTCGTACCGGAGTTATTACCCCAGTCGCACACTTAAAACCGGTTGAATTAGCAGGTTCACGCATTGCCCGCGCCACCTTGCACAATTTTGATGAAATTGAACGCTTAGGGCTATGTATTGGCGATTGGGTCGTGCTGGAAAAAGCAGGAGAAGTGATTCCTGCCATCCTACGCGTGGTGCCAGAACGACGAACGCAGGTTACTCCCATTCAACGTCCCACCCATTGCCCCGTGTGCCAAGCTCCCCTCATCCAATTAAACGGCGAAGTGGCGCTACGCTGTCCGTCTTTAACCTGCCCAGCTCAGCTTTCGTTACGCCTCACCCATTTTGCATCCAAAGAAGCGTTGGATATCCTAGGACTCGGCCCTCAAACCATTCAGTGGCTCATTCAACAACACTATGTACAAACCGTTGCGGATTTGTTCAACCTACAGAGTATTCGCAACCAATGGATTCAGGCAGAAGGATTTGGGGCAGCCACAGTTGATCCCTTGCTGAATGCCATTGAACAAGCTAAAAGTCGGCCATTAAGCCGTTGGATTCATGCGTTAAGCATTCCCAATATTGGAATGGAAGCCGCCAAGCATTTGGCGGAGCACTTTTCGTCCCTCACCGCATTATTTAACGCACCCGAAGAGGAACTATTAACGGTTCCCCTGATAGGGCCTTGCAGCGTTCAGTCGATTCAGCGTTTCTATCAAAATCCTACCAATCAAGCGGTTGTACAGCGTTTGGAAGCACTGAGAACAACCCCCAAAGCGCCGGAACCATCCGCAGTTGTGCATGCGCCGGAATTTCAAGGAAAGGTTTTTGTACTTACAGGAACCCTAAGCACCCTGACGCGGGCTCAAGCTCAAGCGCACATTGAGCAATTAGGAGGGATTGTTGCCGATCGGGTCACCCAACAAACCACAACCTTGGTGGTAGGCGATCACCCAGGCAGTAAATTACAAAAGGCTCAAGCCTTAGGAATTGCCATTTGGAATGAAAAACAATTGTTAACAGCCCTACGTCATGACAATCCTAACGGTTAAAGTAATTGCGCGCGCATCCAAATGTGCGGTTGTTCCTCAAGCGGATGGGTCGTTTAAAATAAAGTTGACTCAACCTGCGCTTGAAGGTCGTGCAAATGAGCAACTGATTGCCCTATTGGCTGAACATTTTCATGTATCCAAATCCCAGATCCATATCGTAGGAGGAGCTCATACATCCATAAAACGGATTCAAATTGATTCAGAAAGCGGCAGCTAAAATACGTTGCAACCTACATTCAATGCATTATGCTGAAAAAAGATATGAAAAAAGGCAGTTTTTACGCTTATTTTATCTGGAGCGTTGGGTCTCTCTTTTATTTATATGAATACTTTGTACGCGTTATCCCCAGTATTTTAAATCGGACAGCTGAATCGCCACTAAACGCCTCCATGTCGCAAATCGCGGCTGCCGCTAGTATCTACTTTTTGATTTATTCTCCTATGCAATTGCTGGTAGGGCCTTTGTTCGACAGCTTTGGTGGCCGTAAACTCTTTTTGCTGCACAGCGGACTTTTAGCGGTCAGTTGCTTGTTACCCCTCATCCCCTTAGAACCCCTCATGTTTTTAGGCATCGGGCGTTTTGGAATGGGATTTGCATCCGCATTCGGTTTCGTGGGTATCATGTATCTATGCACCACCTTATTCCCACCAAAACGCTTAGCAATGCTATCCGGATTAACCAGTACCTTGGGAATTGTAGGCGCTGTCACCGCCCAAACCTCTTTGTCCGCTCTATCTACAACCTATACGAACGTTTGGCTGTTAGCCTTTGGATTTGGATTGCTCGTCCTTTCCCTTCTGTATTGCTTCATTCCGCACGACAAACCAACGCAAGTGTTTGAAAGCACTTGGCAAGCGGTTCGTATGCGCCTATGGTACTTAGCAAAGCAAAAACACACGTGGCTCATCGGTTTATTAACCGGTACTTTATTTGCGCCCTTTGCCATCTTTGCAGACTTATGGGGAATTCCCTACTTTACACAAATATGCCATTTCACTCAACTAGAAGCGTCTCAGTTGGTATCCATTCTGAATATAAGCTGGGCTATCGCGGCTCCTACGGTCGGTTGGATTTCAGATCGCTTGCAATCCAGAAAAACGCCGCTCGTTGTTAGCGGTATAGCAGCAACCCTCCTATTTACTGCCTTACTTTGGTTCCCTCCCCAACAATTTATTTCGATGGCCATTTTAATTGCCGCATTAGGGGGCAGCTGCGGCGGACAAGTGGTTGGGTTTGTTGCCTGCGCCAACTTGAATCCAAGCCATATGGGAGCCAGCTCCATCTCATTCACCAACATGCTTTGTATGACGGTTTGCGGATTAGGGCAACCGATTGTGGGTTGGATCATTGATGGAGTTTCCTCAACCCATACCTTAAGCGAATCTTACCGCCTTGGATTAAGCATTATTCCCGTCATGCTCATCATTACAACGGCGTGCGTTGCCCGCTTTTTTAAAGAAAAAGCTGTGTTTCAAGGAGAAACGACGCTTTAACCTTACGCTTTAGAAACAGCGTTTAAAATTTCCTCTGGGGTTGTACTGGCAGTACCCACTTTTTTGATCACCAATCCCGATAACAGATTGGCAAACCAACCGGCTTCCTCTGGAGCAGCTTTGGCACACAATGCGGCTGTTAACGCAACTAAAGCAGTATCACCGGCACCCGAAACATCAAAAACTTCTTTGGTAACCGTTGGAATGATATCCACCTTGCCCGATTCATGAATGATTGCTAAGCCATCTTCCCCCAAGGTAACCGCTAAATAACGTACACGATGGGTATGCAGAATAGCTTGAGCAATTTCCGTTAACGAGGCATCAGAAGCTTCAAGTTTCGCTAATTGCCGTGCTTCTGCCTGATTCGGCTTTAACAAATCTGCACCGCTGTAGTTCAATCCATGTCCGGGTTTCGGATCAATGGCTAAGAAAAATCCGTATTTTTGTTTGAGCTCGCACAGCTTATTCAACAAGGACTGGGTAACACTCCCTTTAGCGTAATCTGAAACAATTACCGCTGTAACCTTCTCGGTTGCTAATCCCTGTTCGATTTGATGCTCCAAATAGCGCACCTGATCGGGTGTAAATACTTTCTCTCGGTCTAAGCGAAACAGCTGCTGATTGCGCGCAATCACCCGCGTTTTTACAATGGTTGATACCGCCGATGACTCATCTGTTTGGGGATAATGGATGTGATTGTCCGTTAATAATTGCTGCATCATCCGCCCCGCATTATCTGCGCCAATTGGGCCAAAAAATCTTACCGACGCGCCCAATTTCTGCAAATTTAACGCTACATTACACGCACCGCCCAAACGATAAGTATCTTTGTCGATAGCCACCACTGGAACCGGCGCTTCCGGCGAAATACGATGGACATTACCCCAAATGTAATGATCCAACATTCCATCGCCAATGACCCATACATTCATGGTAGCAATGGAATCTAAAAATGTCTTAACCTGTTCAGACCTGTTGTTCATCAATTGTAATTTTTTATTAAAAAATTAAGCCTAAACAGCCCTCAGGGTCAACGATTTTACGCATCCAAGCTGTCGGTCGTACCATCTGGCTTAAGCCGTTCCAGCAATAAAGCCGATCGTTCCAACTGCTTTTGGCAGTATCGTTGATAAAACAATCCTTCTTTGTAGCTGGCCACCAATTGCTCCAACGGAACATCTCCTGATTCCAACTCACGAACAATGCGCTCTAAATGCCCTATAGCTTCTTCAAACGAAAGCGCTTTCTTACTTTTTCCTTCGCCCATAATTTATATTAAAAAAAGGATTTGTTTATTTGCAAATTGCATTATTAAAATGAAGAGGTAACTATGCTGACAACCCAGTTGTTTATTCTTTTGGTGGTTTATTTTATCTGCGAGACCGCGCTGTTGATTCTTAACCATCACAACATCCGTAAAAACAGCAACAATAATCCCTTTAAGGACTTTTTGGATGAGGAGGCGTTTCGCAAAAGCATCCACTATTCCTTAAGCTGCAATTCATTTTCTATCCTAAAAACTTTTTACCGTTCGTCTTGGCTGGGACTGATTTTTGCCCTAGAGCTCATGAGTTTATTCTTGAACTGCTTTCCGTCCGTTCACTCCCTATGGGGGCAAAGCACCATACTGTTCCTCTGGATGTTCTTGTTGAGCCTACCCACTCTGCCATTGGACTACCTGCATACCTTTCAAATCGAAAGCCGTTTTGGGTTTAATCGTTCCTCGCGCAGCCTATGGTTCATGGATCAACTCAAAGGAATTTTTGTCAGCGCCTGCCTCCAAATCCCCTTAATTACCGCCTTACTATGGCTCATTCAAGGCTATCCAAACAGCTGGTGGTTGTTGGGCGCCATCGGTTATACAGGACTTCAGGTTATTTTGATTTGGGTCTATCCCAAACTGATTTTACCGCTCTTCAACAAACTGACACCCTTAGAAGACGGAACGCTCAAACAGCGCTTAACCCAATTGGGAGAATGCGCTGGGTTTAAAGCCACTAAAATTCAAGTACTAGATTCAAGCAAACGCTCTACCCACTCGAACGCTTACTACAGCGGCATTGGCGGCATTCAGCATATCGTCCTCTACGATACCCTGCTTAAGCAAGCAACCGAGGATGAAATTGTTGCGGTGGTAGCGCACGAAATGGGACACGATAAATGCCACCATTTACCCAAACAACTGCTTATTTTTGGCGTTGGAACCGGTATGCTCTTAAAACTATGCGATTGCCTCCTGCATAGCGATTGGATTGCGACTCAATTGCATGTACCCAGTACGACCCCCTTGGTTGTGTTGGTGTTATTGGCAACGGCAGGTTCCTTGTTCACCTACTGGCTAAGCCCTCTGTTCAATTGCTTCTCTCGTCACTTTGAATACCAAGCGGATGCGTTTGCAGCCAAACAGTACGAACAGTGTGCTGCCAACCTCATCCATGCGTTAAAGAAGCTTTATCGGGAAAATGCGAGCAATCCATTTCCGCACCCTTGGTTCAGCACCTTCCATTACACCCATCCAACCCTTGTTGAGCGCGAAAAAGCCCTTCAAAAATATATCAACTAACCTACCCTTAACCTATGGAAAAAACGATTTTTCAAAAAATTATCGACCGCGAAATTCCTGCGTCGATCGTTTACGAAGACGACCAATGCATCGCTTTTGAGGACATCGATCCGCAAGCCCCTATCCATTGCCTCGTTGTTCCAAAAATCCTAATCGTACGTCTACGAGAAGCAAAAGACGAACATCAGGCGCTTTTAGGGCATTTGCTGCTCATTGCCAAAAAAGTAGCAAAAATGAAAGGGGTCGACCAAAGTGGTTACCGCGTGGTCATTAACAGCGGTAAGGATAGCGGCGAAAGTGTTCCTCATTTGCACGTACATGTTTTAGGCGGTCGTTCTTTACAATGGCCTCCAGGATGATTTAAATTAGCCCCATGAGTTCGTTAGTACAAAAAACGATTAAAAATAGAATCGAAGTAGCCGGTAATGGCCTTCATACCGGAGAAGCTACTAAGGCTGTTTTATGCCCAGCACCTGAAAATCAAGGAATTCTATTTCAAGTAACCCACAAGGGACATACCGTACAAATTCCAGCAACCATCGAGCATTTAAACCCATCGGATTGCTTACGCAACACCACCCTTAATAAGGATGGGGTAAAAATCAATACGATTGAGCATTTATTAAGCGCCTGCTACGGATTGGGAATTACCAACTTAACCGTTGAGGTCAATGGATGCGAACTGCCTATTTTGGATGGTTCCGCACAGCCTTGGGTCGAAGCGTTAACAAAAGCCGAAATTATAACGCAAAAAGCCGAAGCGTTTTGCTGGGAAATCATGGAACCCATTTCCATTGTAGATGGAGATCGTTCCTTGCTCGCATTACCCTGCGAGACGTTGAAAATTACATGCACCTCAACGGATAGCCGTAAAACCCACACGCAGCATTTATCGCTCACGATTGATCCCAACACCTACGCAAGTGAGATCGCTGCTGCCCGCACATTCACAACCTATGAGGATATCGAACCGCTGCTGAAGTTGGGGAAGATTAAAGGCGGTACCTTGGATTGCGCCGTGGTTATCAAGGGCGATAAATACTTATCAAACGGCCCCATGCGTTATGCGGATGAGTTCGTACGCCACAAAATATTGGATATTTTGGGAGATTTATCCCTAGTAGGACATCCGATTAAAGGGCATATCATTGCGATTAAGACCGGACATACGCTCAATGCGCGCTTAACCAAAGCTATTTTGGCACAAGAAGAACAAACGGCGCTGCCATTATCGCCATCCAATTCGTCCGCTGCCATTGATATTCATGGAATTTTAAAGCTATTACCGCACCGTTACCCCTTTGCCATGGTCGATCGCGTGTTGGCCATACAAGATAATACCTTGGTCGCGCTTAAAAACATCACCATCAATGAACCGTGCTTTACCGGACATTTCCCTGAAAATCCGGTGTTTCCAGGCGTGTTACAGGTTGAAGCCATGGCGCAAGCCGCGGGTATCCTGTTGGGCATCAAACTCAATACAAGCGCCCAAAACAAACAGGTGTTTTTCATGAGTGCGGATAAGGTAAAATTCCGTCATATTGTTCAACCCGGCGATCAATTGCGCATCGAAGCAAAATTGCTTAAAATAAAAAACAATTGTATTGGATACGCCGAAGCGCAATGCTTAGTAGCCGATCAGGTAGTTTCGTCGGCTGAATTAATGTTTATGCTCGGAGATTTGTAACGTTAGCCATGAATACCACAACCTTTATTCATCCAACCGCTATTGTTGAGACCGGTGCGCAATTAGGGACACAGGTATTTGTAGGACCCTACGCTTATATTGGCGCTAACGTACAGCTGGGAGACCGTTGCAGGGTAGAACATCACGCAACTGTCGATGGATATACCACCCTAGGCACGGATAACGAAATTCATCCCTACAGCTTTATTGGAGCCAAAACCCATGATTTAAAGTACAAGGGAGGTCGTTGTTTTTTAACCATCGGCAATCATAATGTATTTCGCGAATATGTTTCGATTCACACCGCAACAGCCGACGGCGACGCAACGGTTATTGGCAACCATAATTACATTCTAGCCTTTTCCCACGTCGGTCATGATTGCCAATTGGGGGATAACATCATCATGAGCGCGCAAGTGGCTACTGGAGGTCATGTTCATATCGGTAATGCTGCTAATATCGGCGGTAATTCCTCTATTCATCAATTTTGCCACATTGGAACGCACGCAATGTTAGCCGGTCACGCATTCCTCAAAAAAGACCTACCGCCCTTTATGATTGCTTTTGGTTCCCCAGCCGTTGTTAAAAGCTACAATTATGTTGGGATGGCACGCCATGGGTTTTCGCCCGAAGAATGCGCTGTGGTTAAGCACATCTTCAAAGTATTATACGAATCCAACCGGAATCGGTCGCAATCAATTACGCAGCTTCACAATTGGGCAACGCTCAATAGCTATCCAAAATTAAAAGCCATCTTTTTTGATTTCTTAGAAAAAGCTTCCATTCGCGGTCTTATCTAACCGAATGGGCATAACCATACGTTCCATGGACGCAGCTCCTAAAAAGTTCATCCCCACTCCTTTTCAGTATCACGAGGAACTAACCCTCAATATTCAAAACCTGACCAATGAGGGGCGAGGAATCGGTCGCATCAACAACTGGGCGGTTATGGTTCCCTTTGTAGTACCGGGTGAAACCGTACGCGTACGCATCTTTCGCAACCACAAAAATTATTCCGAAGCGGATTTAATTGAAGTGCTTGAACCCTCTCCGCATCGTATTGCCCCCAAATGTCCTCTGTTTGGTCATTGCGGTGGCTGCCAATATCAACATTTGACCTACGAAGAACAATTGAAGTGGAAACGCCAACAGATTAGCGATTGTTTGGAACGCATTGGAAAGATTAAAGCCGACGTACCGCCGGTGGTTCCGTCTGAAAAAACCTATGGTTACCGCACCAAACTTACGCCGCATTTTGACCGCCGAGGCTCTCAGTGCCCGATTGGATTTTTGGCCGTTGACCAACGCCGTACGATTGTGGATGTTCCCCAATGTCCTATTGCAAGCGATGCGATTAATGCAGCTCTGCCGGATGTACGCGCTCAAGTTCAAGCATCCTCTGCACGCAACGGTACCTGTTTGTTGCGAGAAGATAAGAATGGCATTTTAACCCATTGCAACGCGGTAGGTACTGCAAACGTTCAATCGTTAACATTGGAATTCAGCGCTGGCAGCTTTTTCCAAAACAATCCCTATATTCTCAATGCCTTAGTAACGCACTTAAAAACGTGGATACAACAACATCCTAAGGTTCAGTTTTTATTGGATGCTTACTGCGGAACAGGAGTATTTGGGCTTACCTTAGCAAGCCAAGTCAAGCAATTCATCGGCATTGAAAGCGATGAAAAATCAATTCACTTGGCACGCCGCAATTTACAACTCAATGCGATTACCAATGGGGAATTCATCCAAGGTAACGCCAACGCTTTGTTCGCCAACGTACCGTTTGAAGCAGCCAAAACCTGCCTCATCATGGATCCACCGCGCAAGGGTAGCTGTACGGACTTTTTAACCCAATTGCTTGCCTTTGAACCCCAAGCGATTTTGTACATTTCGTGCGCTCCGGATACTCAGGCTCGTGATTTGCAAATCCTCCTGCAAGGCCCCTATACCCTTACGCACATTCAACCCTTCGATATGTTCCCTCAAACAAAACATATTGAATGCCTTGCGATTTTAGAGCATCGTTAATCTATGCTGAGGCGTATCGATCGTTACATTTTACAGGAATGGCTTAAGGCGTTCTTCATCGTCATCTGGCTTACGTTAGGCATTCTCCTGCTGGAAGATATGTCGCGTAATTTAAAAAATTTCATCGAACGCGGCGCATCCTTCCAAACCGTTGCCACTTATTATGCCTTAATTACGCCTAATTGCTTGGGAACGGTACTGCCGATCGCTTTCTTCATCTCCATCCTGTACACGTTAAACGTTCTACAATCTAATGGGGAAATCATTGCCTTACGCGCATCCGGATTAACCGTCCTATCAATCACCCGTAGCCTTTGGGGAGCCGCCGTTGCGCTTATGCTGCTCCTGTTCCTATTCAACGGCTACCTGTTGCCCTACACCTCACGAACCACCCAAAATATTCATCAGCAAATCGATTACGCTGCTCAAAAACGCAATACGCAGGAAGATAACCAAATCAATGTTCAAGACAACCTGTGCTTTTATAATCCAAGATCCGGACGTCTATGGCGCATCAACCGTTTCAGTTTGTATACCCAAACAGGCACCTTTGCTACCGTAACCCTATTAACAAAAGGTCAAGAACAGAAGCGTTTAGAAGCGCAACGCATTACCTTTAATCCTGCCGACCGCACGTGGCATTTATATAATGGCCGCACGTGGTATTTTGATGACCAAGCCAACCCTACCCACTTCGAACCATTCCAACATACCCATTTTACCTGCGAAGAAACCCCTCAATTGATGCATTGCATTACAAAACCGTTAAAAACTTTAGGGGTTCACGAATTGCGCGCCATTACTCATTTCTTCCCCAGCAACTATCGGCATTTTACCGAACACCGCATTCAATACGCATCGATTTTAGCCAGCCCCTTTATCTGCCTCATCATCGTGCTGATTGCCATTCCCTTTTCGTTGAACCAAGTACGCACAAGTCCGGTTGTGGGAGTATCCAAAGCAGCAGGGTTGCTATTCCTGTACTACGCACTAGGCGGAATCGGTCATGTATTAGGGGGACAACGCTTTTTGCCCGCCATTGCAGCCGCTTGGTTTCCCAATATAGCCCTGTTGGTCACTGGTATCGTCCTCTATCGCAAATACGCTCCTCGTTAAGCCCTAAGCTCTCATGCGGGTAAACATTTGACCTTGCATGAAAACAAACACACTCTAAAGATGTGACTTTTATTTCAGATAGCTGCATCGAAAACATTCGTCAACGAGTCTCCATAGTTGACGTCGTTGCCCCCTATACGCAATTAAAACGCTGCGGTCGCTATTTAAAAGGGCTCAGTCCGTTTACGCACGAAAAAACTCCATCGTTTTTCATCGATGTTCAAAAGAACATTTTTACGTGCTACAGCAGTCACAACGCAGGCGATATGTTTTGGTTTTTAATGCTCAAAGAACAATTGTCTTTCCCCGAAAGCGTTGAATGGATCTGCGAAAAGTTTTCGATTCCGTTAGAATACGAAGCATCTACATCCGGCCATTCTAAAACGGGAACACCCTCTGCTGCAGCACAAAAAAAAGCTCTATTGCAGCTCTATGCCCGCGCTCATCAACTCTTTCAGCAGCGTTTTTGGATGGACGATCCCTTGGCGCACAAAGTACAAGATTTTTGGCAACATGAGCGGCATTTTAAGCTAGAAACCGCACGGATGTTCGAAATAGGATTTGCTTCAACCAATCCCACCGAACTGTTTAACACGCTCCGTCATGAAGGAGCTACCTATGAAGACCTCGTACAAAGCGGATTGTTCTATCAGCCCAAGCGGCCACAAAACGCATTGGTTTCGCGCTTTCAGGGACGCTTAATCATCCCCATTCACGATATTCAAGGGCGCGTCATTGCATTTTCCGGACGCCATCTGCCCTTCATCTCCAATCCGAATGACCCAACGCAAGAATCTAAGTATGTTAATTCTCCCGAAACTCCTTTGTTTGTTAAAGGGCATACGGTCTTTAATTTGCACCGTGCGCGGCAAGCCAATCAACCCGATCAGCCATTCTTTTTGGTTGAAGGCCCTATGGACGTCATCCGTTGTTGGGAATGCGGACTCAAAACAGCCGTTGCTCCTCAAGGAACGGGACTGACCGAAGAACAGCTGAAGTTGATCAAGCGCTACGATACCCCCATTGTCGGACTGTTCGATGGAGATGCAGCCGGTATTAAAGCTGGAGTTCGCTTAATGACCTTAGGAATTCCACTCGAAATTCCAATTCATTATTACCGTTTAGCCAGTACCGAAGACCCCGATAGTGCTTTGTTGAAACGACCAGCATTAGCTCAAGCGATTGTTCCTGAAGCTCAAACCCCCATTCAATTTTTCCAGTCAATAGCCCGCGAATACACTCCAAATCGTGTTCAACAGCAAGTGCTCAAACACCTACTGCCGATTATTGCGCGCTGCACTTCCCCTGTCTTGCGCTTCGACCTATTGAATGAATTATCGGTCACCCTAGGAATACCCCAAAGGATTTTGGAAGCTGAATTGCAACAGTTGCAAACCACTCCAACCGCCGAAAACCCAACAACCCCTGCTGATTCCAAGCCCAGCATAGCTACCTTAGAAGGACAAATCTTGCAGGCACTTTTTCAGACTCCCCAATGGACTCCGCAACTCATTGAACAATTATCGCTCGATTGGATCGATACCACTCATCCAACCGGCCAGTTGCTCGTAAAAATACTGAGTGAATTTCAAACAAACGGCATTAGTTCGCTACAGGATCGCTCGCGCTGGCAATTAACCCCCGAAGAAGTTGAACTATGGTCCCATGCGCTAGCCGCACCCTATTTAGATACCAAGCACGCACTGGAAACGTTAAACTTTGTGCTCCAGCAACTCCACCGGCGGTTTTTAAAAAAATCGCTTTACAAAATTGACAAAATGCTTTCAGAATCTGTTAATTTAAACGAGCATTCCATTCAAAAACTACAAGCCGATCGCAACGCCTGCAAACAAGAACTGTCTAAAGTTGCTTCACATGTATATATCCAATAATTTTCGTTAATCATGCCATTTTCTCGCAAGGTAAAAGTTATTAAAGCGGATGAGATTTTAGACGAAAAAATCCGTCAGCTCATCGATCTATCGAAGCAACAAAAATCGACTGTATCGATTCAAGACATCAGTCGTATTTTACCGGATACCATTGCGATTGCCAGCGAACTCGAAAAGGTCGTTAACATCCTCGAGGGATTACACATTAAGGTAATCGATACGGCGGAAGAAGATATTTTGTCTTCTGACAAAGATGAGGAAATCGATGCAGCTTTAAGTAGTACGCCCGATGGAGTAGAAGATCCTGTTCGCATGTACCTCAAACAAATGGGTTCGATCCCATTGTTGACCTACGAACAAGAAATTCAAATTTCAAAGGATATTGAGCAGGCAGAACATACTGCGTTTGATCAACTATTTTCATTCTCCTTATCCCTTGATTATCAATTGGATTTGGCGAATAAATTGATCGATCATAACGAACGCTTTGATCAATTGGTGATTGAGAAAAAAGTCATGAATCGCGCAGAGTATTATGAAGATCTGCCGAAATTAATCAATCAATGCAAAACGCTCAAAACCCAAATCAATACGTTATGGCAAAAATACTGGGATGAAAGCAATGCCAAGAAAAAGGAAACGTTATTCAAGCGTTACCATGAGTATGAGCGCCATTTAAAGCCTATTTTCAAAAAGTTCTGTTTCAAACTAAAGCTGTTTGAAGATTTCTTAGATCAGTACTCTCCTACCGTTCGAGAAATCGAAAAATACAATAAATATTTAAAAGACGGAATTCCGGCAAACGATCCTCAAGCATTACCTAAAAACGAAATGAAAAAGCGTTTGCAGGAAATTGAGTATCAATTGCGCATAAAACCTAGCGATTTCGTTAAAATGGTGCAAGTGGTTCGGTCGAATACCCAAAAGGCCGACGCTGCAAAATCCAAAATGGTTGAATCCAACCTACGTTTGGTCATCAGTATTGCCAAAAAATACACCAATCGCGGCTTATCCTTCCTCGATTTAATCCAAGAAGGAAATGTCGGTCTAATGCGCGCGGTTGAAAAATTTGAATATATCCGCGGGTATAAGTTTTCGACCTATGCTACGTGGTGGATTCGTCAATCCATTACGCGTTCTATCGCTGATCAAGCGCGTACGATTCGTATGCCGGTTCACATGATTGAAGTGTTGAATAAGCTAACTCAAGCGCAAAAACAATTGTTCCAAGAGCTGGGTTATGACCCAACGATTGAAGAAATTGCAGAAGCCGCTCAAATACCGGTTGATACGGCGAAAAACGTCTTTAAGATGGCTCAACAACCTATCTCGTTACAAAGTCCAACCAGCACCAACGAAGATAGTTGCGTAGGTGATTTTATTGAAGATAAATCCAGCGGTAATCCTTCCGAAATTGCTGCTTATAACCTCTTGAAAGAACGGTTTTTGGCGGTTTTGGATACCCTAACTGAACGCGAACGCAGCGTCATTGTCCTGCGTTTTGGTTTAAATGGCGGTTATAGCCACACGCTAGAAGAGGTGGGCAAGAAATTCCAAGTAACCCGCGAACGTATCCGTCAAATTGAAGCAAAAGCCCTGCGTAAGATGCGCCATCCTATGCGTATCCATCAAATCAAAGGATTTTTGGAAGAAGAGGATACGATCAGCCAAAGCGCTATTGATGAGATTTTGGAAAAAAATCGCCGCGCAGACAACAAAGCCTTGTTGGAACAGCTGCGTCAGTTGCATTTAAATCCCAATGGAAGCCTTAGCGCCCAAGAAGAAGCGGGCGAAAAGGGTACAAAGCCTGCAAAAACCAAAAGAGTATCCAAACGCAACTAATTGGCTGAGCATTGCCCATGCTTAGGGGCGTTTCTGAAAGCTTTTGTCGTTAGCCTTTGGTTCCCTGCTCGAACGTAAAGTTTTTCAGGCGTTGTTTTTTAGAAAAAAGCGCTACTATCTAACCGCACGCATTGTGCGCAGCAAAAGAATCTAAATATCACCTTTTAAGCTTCGAATCCTTCACCTAAGTAGAATTTGCGGCTATTGGGGTCGTTTAACAACGTATCGCGGTCGCCTGAACAAAGCACCTTGCCGTCGTACAACAAATACGCACGGTCAACCACCCGTAAGGTTTCCCGTACGTTATGGTCGGTAATCAACACGCCGATGGATTGCTGTTTCAATTGCAAAATAATAGCCTGTACCTCTTGAACACTGATGGGATCTACTCCGCTGAATGGCTCGTCCATCAATAAGAATTTGGGATGGGTCAATAGCGCACGGGTGATTTCCAAACGTCTTCTTTCGCCACCGCTTAAGGTATACGCTTTCTGCTTGGCGACCTTGGTGAGCCCTAAATAAGCCAATGAGGAGCGGGTTTGTTCCTCAATCTCCATCTTGGATAAAGTTAAGGTTTCTAAAATCGCACGGATATTATCCTCAACGCTCAATTTGCGAAAGATAGACGGCTCTTGCGGCAAATACCCAATTCCCATACGCGCCCGTTGATACATGGGCATTTGGGTAATATCTTCTTCATTGAAAAAAACTTTTCCCTTCGTCGCTTCAATCAACCCAACAATCATATAGAAACAGGTGGTTTTTCCCGCACCATTGGGACCTAATAACCCAACGATTTCGCCTGCTTTAATCGCCATATCAACCCCGCGCACTACATCGCGTGCCCCATAAGTTTTTACCAGCTGATTAACCGTAATCGATGGATTTGCCGTTTCCATAATCATTTAGTCTAATATTACTCGGGAACGCTTACTTTGTTTAGCTTTTTCTACCAAAACCCGTTCCGATTCTTTATAAAACGTAACTTTTTCGCCCCTAAAGGTCCCTTGCTGCGAACAGTTAACCACCACATTGCCCGTCAGCACCAATTCTCCCAAGGTTGGCTCAATAACAGCCTTCTGCGAGTTGGCCTTTCGAATCTCTCCTGTTTTTGGATCCTCCACCTGCAAAAACACATGCTGGCGCGCAATAATCAGCTTAATCTTGCCAATATACTCCAAAACCTCAAAGGAATGCTGTACCTGAAGCGCCCAACAAAAGCAACGCAGGGGTACCTTGGTATGCGGTTGCGTATAACTCCACCGAGGGAATAGATACTGCAATCGGGCTTGTTCCTCCGATTGCGAACAAACCCACATGCGTTCACAAGATCCATAAAAACGGTCGCTTTTAATCACCACATGCCCTTCAAACTGAAATTCATTGCGGTCGATAAAGCGCAACAAGACCATGCGGTCGCTCGAAATACTGGTGCGCGAACGCGTCCCTTCATAAAAGATAACACTCGCTTTTTTCCCAATACGAATCTTCGAACATAGCGCGTCCGCATCCTTTTCTTCCCATACCCATTGCTCCCCAACCAACACATAATGCGCGTGGGTAACCGTCAGCAAGGATTCCCCTGTCACCTGATGCATGGCAGGAGAAACAATAGCATCTTCACTGCGAATCAATACATCCACCGAAGCTTTGTCGCGCGGATTAAACAGCATTAACGTTAAATTGCTAACCTGAAACCGTCCATCTACTCCGTACCGCACCTCATCCCCAGTACACAGCCACGTTTGCACCCCAAATTCATTGAAAAACGGCATCGAAAACTTTTGAATCGGCGCATTCGATTGAAAGCGAAATAACTCATCTGCCGCCTCTAGCTTATAAAACGGAATGAACCCTAATAAAAGTACCCACCAATAACGCATTTTTCATTACCATTAAAGCTAATTTAACGCGTTTATCAACCACCGTTCTTCCTTTAAATAAAAAATGCTTGCATGGCATAAAAATCGCATTCAAAATTTTTTAAGGGTTCCCGCAATAAGGGTTCCCGCAATAAGGGTTCCCGCAATAAGGGTTCC
>JAKSVZ010000013.1 GCA_024407725.1 Opitutales bacterium | reverse complement strand
ATCACCTTCGCCGGCATAGCCTGTACCGCGCTCCATTGCCTTGCAGCATTCGACAAACGGAATACGCGAAAGTCCGGACTCTTCGCCCATACGGGTGAAGTTGATGGTAAAGGCATTGAGTTCTTTTTGCTCAATCTTTTCTATCCACGATTGCAATTCCTGCTTTAAATCCTCTAAGGCTTCATCCGGCCCCTCTAAAACCTTTGGCAGATAGTATTCATAATCCTCGCCATCCAAACTTTTAGCGGATTTAATGGTAGGACTTAGCTTTTTATTATAAAAATCAATCGTTCCTTCCAATTGAACAATATGCGGGAAGCGCTGAACCGGTTGTTGAAAAAACGCAAAGGGTTGTTGATTCTCAAAACAGGTAAAGTTAAGGTGATCAATCGCATCCCCAACCTCAACCTGCAAATACGGAGTTCCGGTTTTCCCAGTTTTACGTTCCGTATGCCGAACGGCAGCAACCGTATGAAACGGCGTCCCTATAGGCAGCTGTTTTAAGTCTTGTAGGGTAATGATGGTCGGCTTTTCAGGCATAATTAAAAGAGTAAATAGGTTCCCAGTTTTAAAAACACAAATAACCCGATAATATCGGTTAGCGTTGTTAAAATAATATAGGAACTTTGGGCAGGATCAAAGTGAAAACGTTTTAAAAAAAGAGGGACGATGACCCCTGCCAATCCGGAGATCAGCATGGTAATGATCATGGCGATCATGAGGGTGACTCCCATCAAAACATTATGCGTTAAGAAAACCGTAATTGCTCCGCCGCAAACCCCAATGCCAATGCCATTCAGCAACCCCTTCATCAATTCCTTACGGCAAATCAACCAACCATCGCCTGTTTGAAATTCTCCGACGGCCAATCCCCGAATCGCAACTGCCAACGCTTGCGCTCCCGTATTGCCTCCCAAATTTGCCACTAGGGTCATAAAAACAGCCATGTAACTGATTTGGGCAATTTGATTGCTGAATTTCGAAATGACAGAGGCAGATAAAAACGCCAATACAAGGTTCATAATCAACCAAGGATTACGCTTCCGTAAGCTCTCTAGGATGCTATCATGAATGCTTTCATCCGCACCTGCTCCATGCATCTGCTGCAAATCGGAGGTAGCTGCTTCCTGAACGATATCCAACACATCATCGTGGGTAACGCATCCCAGCAAATGGTTCTGTTCATCCACCACAGGCACGTCAATCACATTGTACTCCGCCATGATACTAGCAACCGCGTTTTTATCGGCTTCGGGAAGGCACGCAATACGCTGGATTTGCGTATTCATAATCTCGCTAATCTTTTGCGTAGGCTTCGAAAAGACCAAATTGCGCAAGGTGGTTAATCCAACCAAATGATCTTGGTCATCCAAAACATACAGATTGTAAACGTTTTCGGCTTTCTGCGGAACTTTCTTAATATATTCCAAGGCAGTTGCCACATCCCAATCTGCTTGCAACGTAGCCACATTGGGAGTCATAACTCCTCCGGCGGTATCCGGATTGTAGCGCAACAATTTGCGTAACGTGATCGCAACCTTTGGACTAACGCGCGATAGCAAACGAATACGGTCGCTTTCATCCAATTCACTGATTAAATCGACCGCATCATCCGGATCCAACAGCTCAATAATACGCGCTGCCCGAATTTCCCGCATAACGCTTAGGATTTCCGCCGAATTTTCAGCATCCATTTCAGCCAAAATCGACGAAGCCATCTTTTCCGACACACGCCGCAAAAACACCCGCTGTTCTTCGAGCTCTAAACGTTCCAAGAACAATCCAATTTCGTGGGGTGAGGTATTAGCTAACTTTGTTGGATCTAATTGCTCAAAATGGGTATCCAAATGCTGGCTTAATTCTTCAACGGTATACTGGTCTAGCCGTTGAGCGATCGGGTGATCTTGAATTAAATCCACCATAGTGTGTTATTAAATTAAGGACATTACTTTACTCTTAATATTCCTAAAAAGAAATATTAAATAAAAAATGGCGATACTTTAATTACACACGGGTTCCTCGAAAAGATTCACAAGGGAAAACTTTAGCATGAGGGAATAAACAAGCCCCAGGGCACAATACTGAATTGCATCCCGCTTCCGCATGATCCCCCAAAATTCCACCCAGCTTCTTAAGCCCCGTTTGAAATTTTTGACCATCTGCGGTATACATACACACGTCTTGACCATCAAAACGTAAATTGGATAGAACACACCCTGCTCCTAAATGCGCTCCGGTTCCTAAAATAGAATCCCCTACATAGTTACGATGCGGTACCTGCGCATAATCCAACAACAACGCGTTTTTAAGCTCACACGCATGCCCCAAAACGCATTTTTTACCCACAATAACATTACCGCGCAAATACACATTGGGACGTAATTCACATTCATCGCCAATATAGAGCGGCCCAATTAACGTTCCCGCTTGGGGTAATATCACCCGTTCGCCAATATAAACATCGCCTTGTACCACCAAACGCTGCGGAATGGTTGAATGAATCCGTTGATTAAGCGGACAAGCATTAAAAAACGAATGCAAAGCTTGGGCAATAACCGGAATCCATTCATGGACTGGTTGGGTCAATAAAAAGAATTTGGCAAATGGCCAATCATTCGGAACCGACTGAAATAATTGATGTGCGTAAATCATAATCAACCCCTAAAAAAATTTAGATTAAATATTTTTCCTAAACTTTTCAACTTAAAACGCCGTTTTTATATAAGTTATATAGGTAAAATTGATATGTCGCTCAATCCCGTACAATTAATTCATCACGAACCCCTACAACCCATTCAAGTTGAACCCAAAGTCATAGCACAACCCGAAGCACTACCCGTAGAAGTAGAAGACAAAGAGGGGGTAGAGGGGGTAAAAACGACTCGCGAAGAACGGCTAAAGCGCAACAAGGAGATTCTCAACAAGACTATTCTTGAACAAATGAGGGTAGCGATGCAGAACCATTCCCGAAGAATGCAGGAAATTGCGCGCGAAGAACAAGATGAGTTAAATCACCTTGCATAAGGCTTCAAGCTCTCTTGATTGTTCCTAAAATAAAATTTCTATTGAAATCTATCGAATGTTCCCTAGGATAGAAGCAAACATTTTTATATTATGCCTAGGGAAACCGTTATTATTGAATGTACAGAAGCGCGCAATGAAGGAAAACCTGCTTCGCGCTATATGACAACACGCAATAAAAAGACTCAAGTTGAAAAGGTTGAAAAGGTAAAATACAACTGGTTTTTACGCCGTCGAACCTTACATCGAGAAATCAAAAGCTAAGCGGTTGTTGATTGTTACAGGGGATTCAATGCTGTACGCAGCATAAGGGATATTTGTTGCCCAGTGCCTGTTAACCCTGCGGGTGTTTACATCCTGTAAAATTTAGAGTATCATAAACTAAAGTGCATGCGGGTAAGCCGTTAGATGCACGGTAGATTTTATGGTAGCGGTCGATGCAATCAATCAGGTTTTGGATGCTTTTGGTAAGTCTATTTCATTATCCGGCTTAACCTTAGATGATAACCTCAGCTGTGTGTTGTGCGTCGACAAAGAGCATACGATTCAGCTCACCTACAAAAGCGAATTAGAAACCCTGATTTTTTTTGCCGATATTGGCGCATTGGGCGATTGCGATGTAGAACAAACCTGCAATACATTGCTCAAAGCCAATGCAACTTGGAATTTAATGCGCGGCTGTGTGTTGGCAAAAAAACCGAAGCAATCATCGATCATCCTCATCTATCCTTTCCCTATTGTAAATCTAACCCTCGCTGTGTTTGAATCCGCGTTCGAATTTTTTATCAATCAAACCAAGCAATGGAAAAACTATCTGTTGGAATTAGAACAGGGGCAGTTATCTGAACCCATAGCAGAGTTGTGCATGCCCGTTGAACAAAATCCTGTTTTTGCTAACCTAAACGATCGACTTTAAGCATTGCCGAATGGCGATAGCGATAACATCTGACCATTGCGGAACAACGAAATTTGTCGGTTGCTCGATGAAAGCGTAATGATGATGCAATCTACGGCTTGAGAAAATGCCATAGCTGCCGCATGCCGCGTTCCAAACCCACTGGGCGGTTGAATACTACAGGGCGCTTGAATCCATACCCCTGCATTCACCACCACCCCATTGCCATCAATAATAAACCCTCCATCCAATTGCGCGTATTCCTTGATGGTTTCGTCCAGAGCTGAATTGAGCAAACTGCATTCTGCAGGGGTATGACCTAAAAAGGGATTGAGCACCAATGGCCGTATGTACGGTTCAAAACTTTTAGCATCTCCCAAAATCAACATCGTACCAATTGCTTTTCCTTCCCGTCCTTCATAAGCCAATTCCGTTGTAATGGTTAACGCACGTTCAAAGGTTTCTGGAAGAACCGAAGCGGGTAAAATATGAGGAGTGGTAAGGATCGGATGAACTGCCTGCTGCACATTCATCGCGACCATCAGGTTTAAACACTGACCGCCTTGGGTACGATTCAAACAAAATACTTTTTCGTTATAGCGGATATAGCCGCGGATATAAGCTAACAATAATGCTGTTTTTAACGGCGTAACCCCCAAGTGATTATGGACATCAAAGGATACGTAATGCACAGCTGGGTTGCTCGACTCCACCTGCTTATCCCCCATAACAATGCACGCAAAACCATCAAGTGCTTCTTGAGGAATCGTTGAATTAAACGCATCGGAGGGAAATAAAAGCGTTGAACAACCGCTTAAACGCGCTACACGAACCGCTTCTTGCAACAAACTAAGGTTGTAGGCATAAGGGTCAACAGAAACGTTTAAAGGTTGCGACATAAATTATAAATCATTCGTTTTTAAGCACAGGAATCAAGGCTGTTTTTAGGTAGTCTACCACTGCATCCGCATCATCCATTAGGCGAATCAATGAACGTTCATGGGCGCTAATGCAATGCTGTTCAAGGAGGGCATCCCATGAGATTGCTCGATTCCAAAAATCACTTCCAAACAAAATAATCGGTAAGGGCGGTAGATCGTTAGTTTGTATCAACGCACAAACATTAAAAAGTTCATCCAACGTTCCGAACCCACCGGGGAAAAAGACAAGTGCGCGCGCCTTAACCAACAACCAGAATTTCCGCAAGGATAACGAATGAAATATCATGCTGACGTCGCGAGTACAGTAAGCATTAATAAGGTTAGGGTCTGAGGGGAACTGTTTCACCAACCCAATACTCATCGCTCCTGCTTCACTTGCCCCCCGATTAACCGCTTCCATGATTCCCGAACCACCGCCTGTAATCATATAAGGGCGAATGGATTCCGGTAATGTTTGCGCCCATAACGCAAGCTGGTGAGCTAAATACCGTGCACTTTGATACCAATGCATACCCTTACCGCCTTGATCGTCTGTTTCCGTTAAACGGGACGAACCTAAAAACGCAATCGTATGATGAATGTGATGCTCTTCCCATCGTTGCTTACATTGATTATGCTCCGCTGCGATTTGGGCAAATGGCACTTCACCTGAAGCGTTATACAAGGCACTAGGCGGGTTTGACGGCATCTTGTTTTATATCGGTAACGTTATAGCTAATGCGCTCATGGTACATGGTTAGTAGGGTCATTTTGAAGGAATGGCAGATGGTTTCCAATTCCTGCAAAGTTAACGGACATCCATCGAGCTGCTGATCAACCCATCGTTCCTGTACAATCGTTTTGATTAAATGATCGACAGAGTTAGCGTTGATTTCAGACAAATTACGACTAGCCGCTTCAATGGCATCCGCTAAACTAACAATAACGGCTTCTTTAAAGCTAGGTTTAGGTCCATCATAACGGAAAAATCCTTCTTCAACCGTCTCCCCTTCCTTTTTCATCAACAACGCTTTTTTGTAAAAATACTGCATCAATGACGTCCCATGGTGCTGTTGAATAATATCAATGACCCTTTGGGGTAATTTGTATTGCCGAGCCAACGCAACCCCTTCTTTAACGTGATTTTTAAGGATTAAAGCGCTGATGGATGGCAATTTGTTCTGATGCGGATTCTCCCCATTCTGCTGATTTTCTATAAAATAACTTGGGGCTGTTATTTTCCCAATGTCATGATACAAGGAGCAGCAGCGGCACAAATTCGAGTTCGCCTGTATTTCGTTGCTCGCTTTTTCAGCCAACAGGGAAACCGTTAAACTATGATGATAGGTTCCGGACGCCAAGGTTTGCAGTTTTTGCAGCAACGGATGATCTGTATTGGTCAGGCGGAAAAAGGTAATGGCGGTTGTTTGATGAAACATCACCTCAAGGCACGGAATCAGGCAGTAGCCTAACAACAGGGTAATTCCTGCTTGGATTGCCAACAAAACCCATTGCTGGATGCAAGCGATTCCATCAAGGTTGTGGCTAACCGCATCGTATATCACCACGCCCAAGGCATAAATGACAAATCCCTGAAAGACCGCGCGCGCTATATCCTTGCTAAACCGTATTTTTCGACAGCGATACAGGATGATGTTGCCGATCAACAAATTGAGCAAAAAGACATCCAAGCAATCGCCCACCACCAACGCCTTTAAGCCAATCATAAACACCGAAATAACGATGCTGACGCTTAACGATACAAACATCGGAAGGAGTAAGGGAACCAAGAAAGTAGGTCCTACCAATGAAACCCAGCGTTCTAAGGGAAACTGTTGGCCAAGTAGGCTGTTTTGGCTGATGAAAAATCCCAATAAGATAAGGGCTAAATTTCCCATCACCATCACCCCGATGGCGCAACACGCACGACCGGATAATTTAGAAGCGAAAATTTTGAGCAAAAGAACCGTCCAAATGAACAAAAGTGCCAATAAGAAGCCCTTATTGAGCAAGGCCATGCAGTAGGCTATGCGATTACCCCCATAAAGCTTCAAATCCTTCAAATACGCTTGATAGGCCTCATACACATCCTCAGTTACCGGCTGCCCAACTTTTACCAAACAATCCCCTGATAAAATCTTAACGTGCACGCTCGCTACCGAATCCATTGCTTGCTGCACCTTTTCGTGCGTCGCTTTCCCATCATACACTAAATTTGCCTGAATGTTTTGCTTCATCAGATGGAAGCAGGCGCTGTAAATTTCATACGAAACCGACAAACTATCTAAACTCGCACGCAGTTGTTTAATGGCGTCAACATAGGTAACGAACGGAATCGCTTGATTGTAATAATCGGTTACGATATTCGGAATATTGGGATCCTGAAAACGATCATCAACAATACCCCGCTCAACGATTTCCTGTAAGCTATATAAGCTTTCCTCTAAGATTTGATCCCGTTTCGAGGTTGGACGGATAGCAGCCAATACCGACAAATCATCGAGCGTCATAATGATACCCGCAGCATGCAGTTGACGAGCTATTTCCTCTAATTCCGGACGCGGAGCCTTGGGACCTAAAAGCTCCAGCTTAGTCAACTGATCCCGAAAGGCTTGTAGGGTCTTAACAAACGCATAAAATTTCGTTTTGTCCACGTTATACACCGGATTAACCCGCTGTTTGTATTCCTGCTGCTTTTCGCGGGTTTTGCACAAGCTAACATATTCGAAATCACGGATGGCCTGTACCTGAATCGTTGCCACTTGACCCAAGAAAAGCTTAGGTTTCATAATCGCCTGCCCTAACGCAACAAGCCCAAAAAGCCCTAGCAAAAAGCCCCCCCACTTGAGCGTATTTTTAAACCAATGACTACGAACCTCGGGGGTTTTACCTATCACCTTTTTTACTGTTTTCTTAGCATGCCGAATCATAACGAACGTACGCGATTAAGGGTCTAAGGAACTACGTGTTTTTTTAATTGTTCCCAAAGGGTATGAACGGCTGCATGAAGCATATGCGTTTCACCAATCACCGGCATAAAGTTATGGTCATTCGCCCAACGCGGTACTATATGCACATGTAAGTGATTGGGAAACCCTGCTCCCGCATGCAATCCTAAATTCATACCAACGTTAAACCCATCTGGATGAAGGGCTTGCGTTAGCAAATCTTCCGCATAGGCCACTAAATTGAATAAATCCGCGCGCTCTTCATTGCTTAAATCGCTCAATCTGCCGACCTCCCGATAAGGAATCGCGAGCAAATGCCCTGCTGTATACGGGAAAGCATTCAAGGTTAAATAACTGTGCGGATTGCGGCGTAAAATATGAGCTTCCTCATCCGTTTTTTGAGGCAACTCTGAAAAAAGCTTGGGGTTATGCTGTTTGTTGGCCGCTGTTATATACTCATAACGCCAATAAGGATGTAACATCTCCATTATTATAATTTACCGCAGGTCAAAAGGATTGTCGAGTGCAAACGGGCAGATCTATTCATCCTGAACCTTCGGCCTATCAATGGTTTTTACTTTTTCATTGAGTTCATATTGGGTGGTTGTGTTTAATAACAATGTGCCAGACCCAAAAACAGAAACTCCCATGATGCGTCAATACGCATCGATTCACCAAAAACTTCCCGAAAACACGATTTTATTTTTTAGATTGGGGGATTTTTATGAAATGTTCTTTGGGGATGCCGAAACGTGCGCCCGTATCTTAGGACTAACCTTAACGCAGCGCAATGGAATGCCGATGGCAGGAATTCCGTTTCATTCCTCTGAAACCTACATTGATAAATTGCTGAAAGCAGGAAAAAAGGTAGCGATTTGCGACCAAATGGAGGAACCCAAACCAGGCAAGTTGGTCGACCGTGCGCTCACCCGTATTTTAACCCCCGGAACGGTTTTGGAGGATGCTCAAATAGAAGCAAGCTCCAATCAATACATTGTGTGCGTCGATCAACAAAGCGAATTGCTTTGTGCCGCTTGGATGGATCTATCTACCAGCGAATTTAAAATTGCCTCTGAAAGCGATGCTGACAGCCTAATTTCATTCTTAATATCGCTCAATCCAAAGGAAATTGTTATCTCGGAATCGCTCACGTCTGAGCAGCGCAACCGCTTAACCTATTTGCTCCAAAATCGTGCGGTTTCAACCGTACCCTCGTACTTATTCAATGCCGTTAATGCTCGAAGCCACCTCGAACAATTGTTTGAAGTGCAGCATTTGGATGGGTTTGGATTAACCACCGATGAACCGGCGTTAAGTTGTGCAGACGCGCTGGTTTTCTACATCACCGAAAACTTATGTCATTCGCCTAAAAATTTAAAAAAATTAACGCGTTATCATTGCAAAAAAGCATTGTTGATGGATTCCGCAACGGCGCAAAATTTGGAAATTTTTCAAACCCAACGGGGAACGCGCGAAGGCTCTTTGTGGCAATTTCTGGATGTTGCTAAGACAGCCGCTGGAAGCCGATTGATCCAACGTTTCTTAATCAGCCCCTTGATCGATTTGGAGGAAATTACTTACCGTCAAAATTGTATTGAAGCGTTTTATAAAGCCTCTATGGCAACCCATGCGCTACAATCCTATCTGCCGCGCACCCGCGATATAACGCGTATTCTAGCGCGTCTACATAATCGCTTACGTTCTCCACGCGAATTAGGGGCGATTTTAACCACCCTGCAGCAACTGCCGGCCATTCAAACCTTGGTTAATCAAATTCCATCGGATGAACTGCGCGCATTAGCTCAAAAAATCCAGCTGTTCGATGAACTTAAAACCTTGCTGCAATCAGCATTGAACGACGATTTACCCAATGATGTTTTGGCGGGAGGATACATCCGTTCCGGTTATGACCCAACCTTGGATCATTTGCGCTCAGCACAGCAGGAATCCCAAGAATGGTTGCAGCACTTTGAGGCACAAGAACAGCAATCTACCGGCATTCGTAACTTGCGGGTTAAGTACAATGCGGCCATCGGATACTTTATCGAAGTCTCAAAATCCAATGTCGGTTTGGTACCCTTGCATTACATCCGCAAACAAACCTTAACCCATTACGAACGCTATTCGACCGATGCTCTTCAAGCTAAAGAGGATTTTATTCTTCATAGCCGCGAACGCGCGTTGGAAAAAGAACGCGAAGTTTTTATCGAGCTTATTGATGCAGTGTTAGCTCAATCGGATGCGTTGCAAAAGACAGCCGATGTCCTAGCGCATTTAGATGTGTTTTCCGCTTGGAGCACATTAGCAAGAATCGGTAACTATTGCCGACCGGTGGTTGATAACAGCACCGTGTTTGAAATTGAGGCAGGACGTCACCCCATTGTAGAAACCGCTCTGCGTTCATCCATAGAACCGGTCGACTTTACTGCTAACGATTTATCCCTCGATTGCACCCAGCATCAAATTATGGTGCTAACGGGACCCAATATGGCCGGTAAATCCACGTTTATCCGCCAAAACGCTATCATTGCCCTCATGGCTCACATCGGATGCTGGGTACCTGCAACCCGTTGCCATTTAGGATGGGTTGACCGCATTTGTTCGCGGGTTGGCGCTAATGATAACCTAGCTAACGGACAGTCAACCTTCATGGTTGAAATGCTAGAAACAGCCGCCATTCTCAACAATGCCACCAACCGAACCTTTATTATTTTGGATGAAATCGGAAGAGGAACTGGTACAGATGATGGTCTCAGCATTGCCCAAGCAGTGATTGAATTTTTGCATCAGGATCAGGAACAAGGGCCACGCACGCTATTTGCCACCCATTATCACGAACTCAAGCAATTAGCTGAAAGCTACCCGCGCATTTTCAACATGCATGTCACGGTTAAAGAATGGGAAGATAAGATTATTTTCATGCATCATATTTGCCCTGGAAGCAGCAGCCGTTCTTATGGAATCCAAGTGGCTAAATTGGCTGGCCTTCCAACATGGGTCATTGAACGCGCTAAAGTTCTCTTAGCGCATTTGGAACAGCATCGGGAACATGCCCAGCCGCTCCTATGTCACGAATCAACCAACGGTAATGATTGAACGTAGAGTCTATCATTTGCGGGGAATCAAACGGTGGTCCGTTATCCCCGTTTATCTCCTGCTGCGCTTATGGCATGCGACATTGCGCCTTCACATAGACCCAGAGGCGCGCGCGCTATTAACCCAAATTGCCAATACCCACTGCGTGTTTTACTTATGGCACCGCAACCTGTTTATCGCACCCATGGTACGATATTTGCGAAAAGAGCATGCGATGTATGGGCTCATCAGCGCTAGCCGCGATGGTGCTTGGTTGGAAGCGCTCGTAAACTGTTTCAACATTGGAGCTATCCGTGGATCAAGCACGTGGCATGGACGAACCGCTTTACAAGAATCAGAAGAAAAAATACAAACCGGCGATGTGGTTATTACTCCCGATGGTCCGCAAGGACCCGCGAATCAATGCAAATTGGGGTCGTTAAAATGGGTCCATACGCAGCATTATCCAACCGTAGCGGTTCATTTGGAGGTAACCCGCGCATGGTACCTCAACACCTGGGATCGCTTCTGTATCCCCAAACCCTTTGCACGGATTACCTTAAAGCTACACCCAATACCCAACGAAGGGGTTGATTTCGATACGTTTTACCAAAAAGTTCAGCAACACCTATAAAAAAACCTGTTAGCTTCGATAAAATCATTGACAAGAAGTGAGCCAACCGCTTTACTAATAATGAAATAGGTAAATTTCACCTATTATTTCAATCCTAGATCATTCTATTATTTATATTTCTTTCATTTATGCCCCAAGATCTTTTCTCGGAAGAAGGAGCCCCCTTAGATGCGCCTGAAGCACCTGTTAAAAAATTTACACGACGTCGCATGATGCCCAAACCCGATACCAATCAAGGTGAATTATTAATAAACGCCCCTAAAGAGGTTCAAGAACAACCAGCAGAAGCGGTAGCCGCTCAAGCCACCATTCGTCCTGACAATGCTTCCGAAGAGGCGCATACCAACGGTGAAAATTCCAACCAGCATCAAAATTGGAATAACCGCAATAAGCACGGTAATAAGAATCAACCCAACAAAGTGGTTAAGCTACCCCCAACGTATTTACAGAAATATCGGTGGTGGATTGGGCAACTCCTCCAATGGCAATTGATTCATAACGCCAATGCCTTAGAAGCGCTTGCCAATGAATGCACCGATCCATCCTTGGACCCCTTTGTGCTCAATGATTGGTACGACAAATCCTTAAGTGAGCTTTTGAAAGAAGCACCGGAACAACTACGTTCCTCCTATGTAACCCGCAAAGCAATTTTGTACGAGAAAATGCGTTCATTGAGCAATGAAAAGCATGCCATCATGGTCACTGGGGTAGCAACTAAGTTGCCGAATACCGATGAATGGGCTTTGTGCTATGCGTCGGACAATTACCAACTGCGGGATTTAAGTGCCTACATCCCGAAAGCGTTGGTACGTGCCTATGGTTTACGGTGTGGGCAAACGTTATACGTGCAACTATTTGTTTCTCCAACGTACGAACAATGTCCGTGCGTTATCCGCATCCAAACCGTGATGGGGAAAAAGCCGGAAGAGATGCGAGACATTCCTTTTTTTAAGGAATTAACCGCGTGTTATCCAACGCAGCGTATTTTGTTGGAATCGGAACCAGAAGAGCATTGGGACAACAAATCGATGCGCTCGGTAGATCTCCTAACCCCTATTGGTTTTGGGCAACGCGGAATCATTGTAGCTCCGCCCCGTACCGGTAAAACAATTTTGCTGCAGAACATCGCTCATTCGATTGTAAAAAATCAACCCAAAGCACATTTGATTGTATTGCTGATCGATGAACGTCCTGAAGAAGTAACCGACTTTAAGCATTTATTGCCGGGCGTTGAAGTCATCAGCTCAACCTTTGATGAACCGCCTGAAAGCCATGTACGTTCCGCCGAAATCGTAATTGAAAAAGCGAAACGTTTGGTTGAAATGGGCTCCGATGTCATCATCTTGCTCGATTCCATTACCCGACTGGCACGCGCCTATAATACCCTCATTCCCAGCTCCGGTAAGGTATTATCGGGAGGTGTGGAAGCCAATGCATTACAGGGGCCTAAAGCCTTCTTTGGAGCAGCGCGTAACATTGAACAAGGCGGCAGCTTAACCATTTTAGGAACTGCCTTGATTGATACCGGTAGCAAGATGGATGAAGTAATTTTTGAGGAATTCAAGGGAACCGGTAACATGGAAATTTACCTCGATCGTAGCCTGATCGAAAAACGTATTTTCCCTGCCATCAACATTGGAAAGAGCGGAACCCGTAAAGAAGAACTCTTGTATCATCCGGACGAACTTAAGAAGATTTATATTCTGCGCCGTGCGTTTAATACCTCCGATCCAATAGGCACGATGGAATTGCTGTTAAAACGCGTCAAAGATACCCGCAACAACGTTGAATTCCTTCTGTCAATCAACGCTTAAGGCAAATTCAAGAGAACGTTTTTAGAAGAGCGCTCCAGCAGTTGCTCCAACCGCACTGACGGGTCCTGCATTCTGCAAGCTATCAACAGCGGTATTGACCTTATCCAACGCACTTTCAGCCTTGTTATACAGCTTATCATCGTGGAGCAAGCGGCCTAAGGAACTATCTTTTTTATTCAAGGTTTCTGAAAATAACCGTATATTTTCGACTATCGACTGGAAATTTTGACCCATTTGCGGATCATTCAACAACTTACCCATCAAACCGTCCGTTGTTGTCAACTGATGCGTCACGTCAGCCAAGTTAGAAACAATACGATTTAAGTTTTCTTGGTTCACACGCAATAGTTCGCTCATTTCTTTTAACACGCTATTTAAATCCGGTGCGGATTGGGTATATAACGATGCACCCGATTGCAAAGGCAGGGAGGACCTCCCTGGTTCGATGGCAATATAATTGGCACCCAACATACCAGCAGTACCAATGAACGCTATCGAATCCTCTGGAATCGTAATTTTTTTACGAATCACCAATATAGCTACTCCTTTTGCTCCCTCTAAATACAAATCCCGAATATGCCCTACCGGTACTCCAGCGATACGAACATCATCGCCAATTTTTAACTGCCGTAAGTCCGTAAAACTTGCTTTGGCGGTATAATAATTTTCAGCTTTATTGAGCCGTTGCGAACTGCCCAACAAAGTATAGACAACCGCGATGAGGCCTATCCCCAAAAAGGTAAAAATAAATACGCGAATCGCTTCGTATTTGTTCTTCATGCCAAAAAATCTTTAAACTGTGGTTGCTCGATATTAATAATTGGATTTAAGAAACGATCAATAAAAGAATTATTGGTTTTTAGTAAGGTTTCAGGGGTATATAGGGTATCAAACCCACCATGCTCCAACACTACTATATGCGTACCGATTGTTTTTGCCAATAAAATATCGTGGGTAGAAATGACAGTCGTAATCTTTAACGTACGGTTAATGTACCCAATCAGTTCAATAATGGAGGCTGCTGATATCGGATCTAATTCCGAAGTGGGTTCATCAAACAGCAAAACATCTGGCTCCATTAACAATCCGCGTGCCAATGCTACCCGTTTTTTCATACCACCGGACAAGCTAAACGGCATCAGTTCTTCGACTCCATTCAGATTGACAAGCTCCAATACCCGCTTAATCCGTTTTTTTACCTCTTCCTCGGAACAAATGCGATGCTCTCGTAAGTACAGCGCAAGGTTATCAAACACAGACAGGGAATTGAATAACGCCCCTGATTGGAATACTAAACCCAAGACATACCCCTTTTGCTTTTTAGCCTTATTCAACGGAATGTTGTTGATAGCGATCGTACCCGAGGTAGGCGCATCCAAGCCAGCCAATAACTTTAACAGTACGCTTTTACCGGTTCCACTCGGACCCATGATTACAAAAACCTCTCCCGGCTGAATCGTAAAACTTACCGAATTTAAGACCGTCCGCTGCTCATAAACGCGCGTCAAATGGTCTGCAGTGATTTGTACCGGTGTTGTTTTCATTTACATTAACCATTGGGTTATCACATAGTCGCTTACCAAAATAGCCACCATGGTTTGAACCAAGGTGCTGGTTACCGACGAACCAATTTCACGCGGGCCTCCATGAGTACGCAATCCAATAGAGCAACTCATTAAGGTAATAATAAGTGCAAATACCTCGGCCTTAAATAGGCCATTGCTGACGCTATCCCATTTGACAAACATTTTCAAATTGCGCCAATAAATTTCGTCGCTCAGTGCAATAAAGGGCGTTACATGCACAACGTACCATCCGCCTATCCATCCCAAAGCGTTGGAAAACATGGTTAATAGCGGCATCATGGTTAATCCTGCCATAACGCGCGGCATAACCAACAAACGCACCGGCGATAGATTCATGGTATGCAACGCATCGATTACTTGATAAACCGACATGGACCCTAATTCTGCTGTAATAGCGGAGCCAACGCGTCCAGTTAACAAAAATGCAGTCATCAACGGTCCCAATTCGCGGCACATCGCCAATCCAACAATACCGCCTAAATAGCTTTGAGCGCCGGGGAATGAGCTCAAGCTAAATCCCGTTTGTAAAGCTAAAATACCTCCCATCGATAAACTCAAAATCGCTACAATCGGTAGGGTTTGATAGCCCATATTGCAGCAATGGCGTATATAGCGTTGCCATTGGGTCGACAAATAGCACAGTTCATTGAGGGTTTGCCCCAACAAAATGAACGCATAACGCCAATCCTGTATTACTTTCACTTGCTCTTCTTATCTTTCGAGTTCGAGGTTAATGGAATCCAAAATAACCTAAAGGTTTTAACATCGTCCACCTTTTTATATTCTATCAGTCCTTTGAGCAAAGAAAAACCTTTTTTCTTTTGGGTATTGGCATACGACACCAAAAAACCGCCATCCATCTCAACCTCTCCGGTTTGCACGGTTCTGCGCTCTTTGAAACAATTGAACAAAAAGCTTTGTTGAATCACCTCTGGGGTTTCGTCGTAGCGGTAAAGGTTAAAAACCGGCATGTAAAGGTCACGCAGTGTCTCATGGTTTTGAAAAATGGGTTCAATGGGGCTAATCATCTGCATCTGCCTATGCCCTTGACCGTTATCCCAATAGCTATATAAGGGCCAAAAGTGCGTTTTAGAGCCTAAAAACCGATGGGTATCGTGCTCAAACTGCTCTTGATGCCAAAAAAGAAAATACAACACCTGTTCTTGGTGAATATCCACACGGCCTTCTTTCCAATGTTGGTCCTTGATAAAAGGCCAAAGATACCACGTTTTGCTGTAGTTATTTCGTTTGTTTTCCGAATGGGTATAAAACGGAGCGTAGCGCTTCACACGACGCTGTTCTCCTTCCCCAATCACCACCAGCGGCCAAAACAAACGGCGTTCTTGATACGCAGGTTGTTGTTCGACCCGACGCCCAAAAAACGGCCACCCAATACTTACATCCTTAACATTGGGGGTTTCTTCATAAGCATAAAACGGCAAAAACCCCTTGCGAAGCGTCTGTTTCTTAAACGATTGGCACTTATATCCCAAGGGCCACAAAAAGAACCGATCCTCTTGGTCTGCGCTGCGAAAATGACCACCGATTGGATAAATCGCCATCCCTTGTATCACCCCCGTACTCTTATCCCATAGAGGCCAAGGACGCCAAACATGCGTTGTACCTTGTTTGACGGTTTTGACGTATAAAGGCCATGCAAACCATTCTGCTTGTTCCTTCCCTAAGAACCCACGTGCTTTGCCGCCGATGGGCCAAATGGCCCGATAATCCTCATCCCCATAGCCGCTTTGATAGAAATAAAACGGAATAAAGGTTCCGTTTGACCTTACATCTGCTCCATCCTGATACACTCGATAATGGAAGAGGTTAAACATACACGTCCAACCGCGGCTGTTTGCCTCGCGATACGCACGTCCAAAGGGATACATAAAATACTCATCGACGCGCGTATCCGTTTCATAACGAGCGCCAACCGGCCTGATAAACGTAGTACGTACAGCAGGCTTTTCAGCATCGGAGCCCAACAGCGTATGGATGGCAAGCATCCAAATACAAGCAACCGTCAGCTGTTTCCCCTTCATACTCTAGAAGTTGAGCATCCTCAACGCTCAGAATGCAGTTGAGGAGCAATCATCAGCTTTTGCAATCGATCCTGATGAGCCTCTGACATCCGATCCCCTTTCCAACGCAACAGGTCAAAAACGATCGTATAACCAATCAAGCTCAATAGCAGAATCGCAAAAGTGTTTTGAACCCACAAAGCAACGGATTTAGACAGCGCACGTTTCCGCATCTTTTCAACAAGCGCGCACAAAATGCATCCTCCATCCAATACGGGAATAGGCAGCAGATTGATCAGCGCTAGGTTGATGTTTAAAATGATGATGAAATTGATCAAGCTGCGGAAATCATCGATGGAAAAACGATACAGCACGCGCATGATTCCCGGCGCACCCATCAAATGTTGAACCTTAATATCCGAATGGCGATTCAACAACCCCTCTAGGGTTTCAAACGTAGATACAAAGGCATGCTTAAATTGGCGAACAATCGATGGGTGAACCAACACGGTTGGTTGGGTAAAGAAAATTCCAACGCGCCGTATCGCTTCTTCCGGATGCAATTGAACCGGCAGCTTCTCATTAGGAATGGTCACCATCTCGGATTTACCCTGCAAAGCCACTTTGAACATAAAGCATTTATTATCTGATCGCGCTAGGTACTCCTCCAAGGGTTTGAGTTGATGAAACAGCCTACCATCAACCGTTTCAATGCTGCTATCCATGGGGAATGCAGCAAACATCGAACCTTGCCGTTCCAATACCTGCAACGCCCCATCCTGTTCGTATAAATCCACAAAGGAAGCGTCGTTTCCATAACGCAACCAAGCACGTTTGCAGGGATTGCTTTGAACAGGGCAGTCCACCGTAAACAGCAACCCATCGCGTTCATAGGTAAACGTTACCGATGCGTGCTCTTTTGCATTCAGATGGTGATGCAATTGTGCGACATGCATAACTGGAATGCCATCCACCTGAACGATGCGGTCTCCTACTTTCAAGCCACATTTCCCCGCCGGCGATGCTTCTGCAAACCCATCGATCATCAAACGTTGTTGCGGCGCAATAATCCCGCTAAATCGAACCTCATCGCCCGTAACTTCATTGGTTTTAATACGCTGCAGGTTAAGGGTGGCTGTCCGCACGCTACCGTTGCGCCGATACTCAACAACCGCCTGCGGACGACCATTTGCGTCACTTCCTGTTCCCAATATAATCTTCTTTTCAATATCCGTGAAGGTGCTAATCGGGCTGCCATCGACTGAAAGAATTTCATCTCCAACCTGCAACCCTGCTTTAGCTGCCGGTGTAGCTTGTCCTTGATAATCCGGCAGGATATAACCAACCGTCCGCGTTTGATAGCTTTCCGGAATACGCACCCCAAAAACCCATAAGATGCCCGCCAAGCTAATCGCAAATAAAAGGTTAAATACGGCGCCCATAACCGCTACCAAGCATTTGTCTAAGCAGCTAATTGATTGAGTCGTAGGGGCTTGCCCTTTTCCCTCCAAAATGGGCGTAATCCCCAGTTGGGGTATGGCAACATAACCACCAATGGGAAATAACGACAGGCAGTATTCCGTCTCTCCCCGTTTCCAAGCAAACAATTTAGGTCCAAAACCAATTGAAAAGCGGGTTACCTGCAAGCCGCGTTTTTTGGCCATCAGGAAGTGTCCCCATTCGTGAATAAAGATGGAAGCACCCAAAAAGAACAGCATCCAAAAGATGCCCCATAAACTGATCAACGCTGATGCCATTTTGCTTAAAAAAATAAGCAATTTTAGCGTTAAAATCAACCTCTATTGCCAACCGACCCAGTTGGTTATAGCGCTTGGATCACTTCATCCTTACCCGGTACGGGATAAGCATAAGGCGCTTTTGTGCGTCCAATAATTTCCCTTAAATCCGGTGGATTCATCGGCCAATGCACCACAATAGCGCTTAAGCGTCGCAAGACCCACGGGCGCGCAAAGCTATTGATAAACGTCAAAACCGCCAACTGTACATCCAACTTAAAGGAAGCATGCTGGATGTACAACAAGGCCAAACGTGACTTCCAAGGTCGTTCAATTTGCGCATACAACAAATCCGGATTGTCAGAACCGCTCAACAACTCAGCTTCATCGGCAAACACAATGGAAGCGATATCGGTAATCCCTGGTTTAACCGCCAATATCCCGCGTTCTACATCCGTATAACGTTGAACCTCAACAGGCACCTGTGGGCGAGGCCCTACGAACATCATATCGCCCTTAATCACATTGATGATTTGCGTAAATTCATCGATTTTGAACTTACGAATAAAAGCCCCGATGGGTGTAATCCGCGGGTCGTTGCTAGCGGTTGAATCCCGATGGCAATTGCATGGATCAATCCGCATAGAACGCAATTTAATCAGTTTGAATGGCCGACCATCCTTCCCAATGCGTTGCGAAACATAAAAGGGATTGTGGCGGTCATACGCATAAACACAAAGGGCGCACAGGGCAATGACCGGCAGCAAGCAAAGTGCAATTCCAACGGCCAAGCAATACCAAAACGCGTTACGCATGAGTCATCCGTTGTTGAATCGTTTGCACGCATTGAGCAACCCCTAATCCTGCCTGTTGGCTCAATTCCTGATCGGTACCACCTTGCGTTAAAAAGATATTGGGCAACCCTAAGCGAATCAAAGGCAGGGCAATCGCATGATCCAAAAGCCATTCGCCAATCGCACTCCCAAAGCCGCCGTCTAAATTGTGCTGTTCCAAGGTAATGACCTGCGTACGCCCTTTGAGGATAGCCTCCAGATTGGTTGGCAAGGGTTTAATGCGAGGAACGGTATAAATATCGCAAGGAATTTGCTCTGCTATCGCTTGAGCTTGAGCCAAACAAGAGCCGTGGGTAAGCAAAACCAACGGCCGTTGATGGTCAGTTCCGAATCCATTGCAAGCATCCACCTTAACCGACCGTAACGCTTGAGGGTCGGCCTTAATGCGCGGCAAACGGATATAGCTTGGTCCCGATTCGGTCAAACACGCTTGAGCAACGGCTACCACTTCTGCGTAATCCGAAGGGCTATACACCGCCAAATTCGGTAAGCTCCGTAAAATACTGACATCCTCGGTTGCATGGTGGCTCATGCCCAATGAACCATAACCCAAGCCACTGCCGATTGAAATAACATTTACATTCGCCTTGGGATAACAAACATCATTGCGGATCTGCTCCAAGCAACGCAAACTGCTAAAATTACCGATGGAATAGGTAAATACCCGATAACCTTCCAACGCTAACCCTGCCGCCACCCCAGTCATGTTTTGCTCAGCAATTCCCATGTTAATACACTGCTGCGGTATGCTTTCTACAAAGCGGTTGAGAACCCCAAAGCCCAAATCTCCGGTCAATAGAAGGATGTTCGGATCCTTCATGGCTGCCTGCCGTAGACATTCAACAAAGCTATCACGCATGTTCTAACTCCTTTTTAGCAGCTGCATATTCCGTTGCATCTGGGCTTCGATAATGCCATAGGACTGTATCCTCCATAAACGATACGCCTTTCCCCTTAATCGTATGCGCAATCAACACATGGGGTTGGGTAGACGAACGAAAGGCTTTCAATTGAGCTTCGATGGCAGCATAATCATGGCCGTCGCACTCTAACACCTCCCAGTTAAACGCTTCCCATTTGGCTCTTAATGGCTCCAAACGCAACACATTGGCAACGCGATCCAAACTTTGAATCTTATTGTAATCAATAATCGCGTATAGGTTGCTCAATTGCTGATGTTGCGCGAACAAAACAGCTTCCCAAACAGACCCTTCATCCAATTCACCATCGGATAACAACACTACCGTCTTAAACCCTTGATTTTTACGCTTGCCGGCTAACGCAATGCCGCTTGCGACCCCCAACGCATGACCCAAGCTGCCAGTGGATAGTTCAATCCCCGGAACGCTTGCATGCGCATGACCCAACAAATCGCTTCCGCATTGATAAAAGGTTTTTAGGCGCTCGGGCGAAAAAAATCCCACGCGCGCCAAAACGCTATATAAAACGGCCACTGAATGCCCCTTGCTCAGCAAGAAGCGATCACGCTGTTCCCATTTAGGGCATGCAGCGTCAAAGGTTAAAAAACGAGTATATAAGACCGCCAATAAATCCGCGATGGAAAAATTACTTCCTAGGTGCGAAGAACGTGCTTTGTTAATCATATCCAAAGCATCTAAGCGTACCTGCCGCGCTAATTCAGAAGGTGTAACGACCATAGGCAATGAATGTACTCGACAGAGGAACCTTAGCGATAAAATTTAAGAATCGTATCGCAGATATAATCCACTTCGTCATCGGTAACCGATGTATTGAGCGGAAGCATCATACAACGCTTAAAAAGCAACTCCGTTCGTTCCAAAGAACGCACATCAAAGCGCATTGAGCTTTGAAGGTTTGGGAATTGATGAATCGCACGTCCATTCCAAGGGAGCAAGGTACCGATTCCGTTTTCTTTTAAGAAATTGCGCAATTCGTCACGCTTTTCTGCCTCAATTTCGCAGTTTTGAGCAATATCATAATGGCGTCCATCATTCGCATTAGGAGCGGGCGGCATGGTTATTTCTGCCACACCTGCTAAGCGATCGCAATACCGTTGCATAATCGTGCGGCGCCGTTGAATCGTTTGGCTATAATGGCTAAATTTTACCGATAACATAGCAGCTTGTACGTTATCTAAACGGGAATTGATGCCCCACATAACCACTTCGTTGGTTTGAGGATCACGCCCATGGTCGCGCAAACAAAACAGCTTGTGTGCCAACTCATCATCTTGCGTTACAATCATCCCACCATCGCCAAAGGAACCCAGTGTTTTTGCAGGATGGAAGCTAAAAGAACCCATTATACCCCAAGTTCCTGCACAACGGTTTAAGAATTTTGAACCAAAAGCCTGAGCAGCATCCTCAAGTACCACCAAATGGTGTTTGTCGGCAATGGCTTGCAGGCGATCCATTTCTCCCGTACGGCCATTCAGCTGAGCAATGATAATAGCCTTCGTTTTGGGACTAATAGCAGCTTCTACTTTATCAACATCCAACAGATGATCGTTGCCGCAATCCACCAAAACAGGGGTTGCTCCCCACCAAGCAACGGCAGCAGCGGTCGCTACGAAGGTATGAGAAGGAACAATCACTTCATCCCCTTTTTGGATACCGAGTGCCCGTGTCATCAAGAGCAGACTGGAGGTACCATCGCCTACTCCAATAGCGTATTTAACGCCTACAAAATCCGCAACGGCTTGCTCGAAATCCTTTAATTCTTGCTGCCCCAAGATAGCGCCCTTGCCAAGGGTTTCGCTAAAGGCTCGATCGAGCTCGTTTTTAAATTCTGAATATAAATAATTATAGCGAAAATAAGGGATATCTTTCATTAAGAAAGGGATAATGCTTTTAAAAACACTTGTCGATATTTTTCAACTTATCCTATCATCAGTGATGGCATTTGTTCAGCCACCAGACTCAAAATTAACTTGACTGACATTGAGTTTTTGTATAGTATAAATTTAGTTCAAGAATTTTTACCAATTTTAAGAAGTTTTTGACCGCTAAAGGTTGTGCAACTTGTGATAGGATGTCGAACTAAATGATACTTGTCTATCATCTCGTGGTTGAAAAATGAATTTTTATCTACTCCTAACATTTGCTCACCCACAAAATTATATAACGATCCCCTTGGGAGCATTTTATTAAAGTATATGTCTTGTTCGAACAAGGATATTATACCTAAAGGTTGTTTACGGGCAAGCTTTAAAAGCATCCAACCGATAAAAACGCCCCAAGGGATGTGATTGTTTTTCAACGGTTTTTGTAAGAATCTTTAGGGATTTTATGCTCCTAATCCAACGGAGCAACTGCCACGCTTGACAATCCCTGTCGTCAGATTACACTGAGTTTACTTATGAATTCCGCAAAAAACACCCGTAATTCTAAAAGCTCTACGAAAGCAACCCGCACAAAGTCTCTAAAAGCAGACGCATTTTTACTGGATTTACTAGGGGCGTCATCGCCTTCTGGTTATGAATTTGAAGCCCAGCGAGTGATTGAACGCTATATTAAGCCGGTTGCAGAAGAACTCAAAACGGATGCCTTAGGTAACAGGCTAGCAACCATCCACAGCAAGGGTAATCCACGCGTTGTGTTGATGGGCCACATGGATGAAATTGGTTTTATCATCCGTTACATCAACAAAGAAGGGTTTTTGTTTTTTGATACCATCGGAGGTCATGATGTTGGGCTAATATCTGGGCGAAAAGTACGCATTTTAACCAAAAACGGCTATGTTGATGGGATAACGGGTCGCCGTGCCATTCACTTATTAACCGCCGAAGAACGTAAGCAATTGCCGAAATTATCCAGCATATGGATTGATATTGGAGCGCATTCGAAAGAAGAAGCGCTGAAGCGGGTATCCATTGGGGATGCCATTGTTTACAACAATGATCCCTTTATCATGGGTGGTGAATTTTTATGCGCCCGCGGAATTGATGTCCGTGGGTGTACGTATGTTGTCCAAGAGTTCTTGCGACGTTTTACGACGGCCACGGAGTTATACGCTCCTGCCCCCGAAGTCTCTCCCCCGAT
>JAKSVZ010000012.1 GCA_024407725.1 Opitutales bacterium | reverse complement strand
CTTTTTGTTCGCGTATGTGCCTAGCGAAAAAACCCTGTTTTACCTTAAAAGAACTTTATAAGTGGTTTGCGATAGCGGGACGGTTTAATAATGAAGAAGAAATGTCCAATATCATTGGCGTACGGATGTGCAAAGATGAGACAACTTCCAATGAGAATATCTTGGTAATTAATCAGTTATCGGATTTTCCTTTTTTAAACGCAGTACGTGTGGCTCATAATGGTGGTCTAAGACTTGGAATCATACTCGACACGATCGATTCGATAGAGAAAAAGCATCCTGAAGATAAGGAACAGTTAGAAAACCTAAAACATATATTAGGAGAATTCATGAAACTTAAAGATTGGAGAGCTTTCCGATCGGATTCAGATGCATTTAAAAACTTATGTGTCTTGCAGGGTCGCGATAAAAATACTGCTTGTTATAATGAGCAAGCAAGTGGAGTGAATTGGTCGGATTATAATGGTAATGATAATCTACGCCAAATGGTGGGTTATGATCCTAAGCGGGTTGAGGAATAAAAAAGAATGTTTACGGTCTATAAGCCAGATTCTGTGCCTAAATAGGCTGCATTCATTTATCTAACAACGTTTCGTTGTTCTCTTGCGAGTGCGACGAACCCGAAGTTTTAGAGCGGGCCACTCAACTCCCTATTCCGTCTTGCACCAGATTGGGTTTATCCTGCCATGATTATCGCTAATCATGCGGTGAGCTCTTACCTCGCCGTTTCATCCTTACCTATACAGGCGGTTTGTTTTCTGCGACACTAGCCGTCCAAGCGATTGCCTAGCCCTCATTTGCATGAGGAATCTTGCCCTGTGGTGTCTGGACTTTCCTCTCCGAAAGGAGCGAATGCACGACCGTAAACAAAATCATCATAGGTGAATTGACCTAGGGGATTCAATCCGAAAGATAAACGCTATGAATGCTTTACGATTGGCTGAAAGCTTTGAGGTAGCGTATTCCAAGAGGCAGGTAAGGGAATACTGAGTTCTTGAAGGGTAGGGGATGGAAAGCTAACCGAGCGCAGGATCAGCTGAAGGTTGGCTACAGGAAGTGTTTTAGGCGCCAAGGGGTCTCCGAGGATATCTAAATGAGAAAAGTGCGTATGAATTTGCAATTGTTGGGTACGTAAATAAGTCGTTTTGGCAATAAAACGGTAAAACGGATGGGTTGCGGATAAAATTTCGAAGTGCGTTAGGGATTTTTTCCCCTGTTTTTTTGAAGGAAACGCGTGGTTTTTACGTTCGTCCCAAGCAATGGATAAATCGCAATCCCATGGCTCCGATAAGGTTTTTTCGCTGACCCCCCAACCTTCAAAGGTGAATGAGAACTGGTAGGAACCGTACGCATTTTTCAGCGTATTACGGGCTTCAAGCGTTTTGGCAAATAATACGGGACCTGCAATGGCGGTTTCTAGCTGATACACGCAGGCAAATTTTTGCTCAGGATAAGCTTTTTTTAAAAAATCCTTAACCGCATCGATGGATTGACCGCTTGGTTTTGCAATTCCAATCCATTCTGGGGTTTCGGATAAAACCTCGAAAATGGGGCTATTCGGCATCAGAATCGTCTGAACTTATGCTCGCATCCAATTCGTAATTGGAATAGACGGATTTAACATCTTCAAGATCTTCTAAGCGCTCGGTTAAGTCCTCCAGCTTATTTTTGATATCCACATCGGTGATGTTGATGGTGGTACCTTCGGCCGGTAAGTAGACTAACTCAGCAAAATCCAGCTTAAGTTTAGCATCTTCCAATGCTTTTACCATACTGTAAAAGTTAGCAACTGGGCAGAGTACTTCATAGTGATCCGCTTCGGTAATAACATCTTCTGCGCCAGCCGCTAACGCAAGATCCAACAGCGCTTCTTCTTGTATTTGTTCGCGCGCAATAAGCACTTGTCCCTTGCGTTGAAAGATAAAGCTTAACGCTCCCGGTTCGGCTAAATTTCCGCCGCATCGGGTAAATACACTGCGTACGTCCGAGACCGCTCGGTTTTTACTATCCGTTGTCACTTCCACCATGAAACCGACTCCACCTGGGCCATAACCCTCATAGGTGAGTTCTTCGATTTGGATGCCCGGAATTTCCCCTGTTCCTTTTTGAATGGCTCGCTTGATGTTATCGCTGGGCATGTTGGCTGATTTTGCTTTAGCCAGTATGGTGCGTAATTGGGGATTAAAGTCAGGATTTCCACCGCCGGCCTTTGCTGCGAGCGTAATTTCTTTTCCAATAAGGCTAAAGATTTTACCGCGTTTTGCATCGGTGGCTGCTTTAGCGTGTTTAATTGTTTTCCATTTACTATGACCGGACATAACGACAAAAAGATTTAAGCAGTTTTCTTATTACGATTGGTAAGCAGTTGTTGTAAAATTGTAAATACATTTTGTGCCGTCCAGTAGAGAACCAATGCAGACGGAAATCCGTAGCAGAAGAACAAGAAAATAAACGGCATCAACAACAACATTTTTTGCTGACTTCCATCGGCCGTTGGGGTAGGCGTCATTTTCATTTGAACGAGCATGGTAACTCCCATGATCAACGGCATAATGTTCAGCGGAAAGCTCCCTAACATGCAGATGGTATCTGGCATGGATAAATCCTTGATCCACAGGAAGGATTGAAAACGGATTTCCGATGCGGAACGTAATACGCAATACAATCCGATGAAAATGGGGATTTGAATCAACAAAGGCAAGCATCCAGAGGCGGGATTGATGCGATTTTCCTTAAAAAGTTTCATGGTTTCTTCCTGAAGCTTTTGCGGATTGGATTTGTACTTTTCTTTAATCTTCTTTAACGGCTCTTGGATGGAACCCATCTTTTTCGAGGAATTGAGCTGCATCTGCGTAATAGGCCACATGAGTACTTTAATGATGACCGTTAAGATAAGGATAACCCATCCCCAGTTGGGAACGACGTGATGGATGGCGTGCATACTCATCAGCAAGACCTTACTAACTGCACTGAACAACCCAAACTGCATGAGTTCGTCTTGATTTTTGCCCATTTTTTCCAACAACAGGTACTGTTTGGGACCTACATAGTAGGTTGCAGACAATTTGTGATTGCTTTGAGTTAAGGGTAGTTCCAGAAATCCATTTAAGTAGGATTGTTCCGCGTCTTTCGATGGGAAGGAAATATAACGACTTGCAGGGGTTTGCGGGGTCAAAATAGCAGCAAAAAACTGATTTTTTAGCGCCCCCCATACAAAGGATTTGGTGTCTTCTAAATAAGGATGAGCTTCGTGCTTTCCTAACCCCAGTAATCCATTGCTGGCTTCAAATTCAGCAATGCGTTGGAATTCGGTTTTGGAACCATCATAAGCGCAAAAATTTAAATATTCCTGCTGAGGATCGCTTTCAGAACCCAACATCCGACCTAAGGACACCCAAATCCCCTTGTGGGTTAAGGATGCGTTAGCAGACTCAGGTTGGCGAACCATGATGTCGGTTTGAATCAGGTAGGGATTTTCTGCATCCGATTCGGGCAAGCGATAAACGCGTACAATTTGAGTACCATCGCTTAGGGTTGTATCCAATTGAATCGAGTTGGCTGTTTGAGCGGTAACTTTGAACGTTGTTAAGGGCGTGCCTTGGGGGTCAAAACTTAAGGTTAAGGCGGGTAGAGGAGCGCCTTGGTTAAAGACATAAGGCGTGGCTTGTTCTTGGCTAAGCGGAAATTGTTTCAACTCAGCCGATTGAATACCGCCGGTTAGGGTTGAAAAACAAAGCTTTAGGGCGTTATTTTCTAATACAACGCACTTGCTATCTTTTTGATTAGCGGGCATCGAAAACAACGTACAGTTGCTAACGGGTGCTGTATGCGCAGCCGATGGGGTTTCTTGAGCAGCATTGGCTACTTGAGCAGTATTCGCTGTTGTAACCGCAGCGCTTTGTTCGATGGATTTACTTTGACTGACGAACAACCAAAAGGCTGCAAACAAACAGAGACTTCCAATGATAAGATTTTTTTTATCCATGATATTAAGGAATAGGGTCATAACCGCTTTTGCAGAGCGATTGGCACCGCAATAAGCGTTTTAAAACAAACCAGCAAGCACGATGAAACGGATGCTTTTGCAGGCATTGAAGGGCATAATCGGAGCAGGTGGGTAGGAAACGGCAGCCGCACCGAAAACCTACGACTGGCGATAATCCGTGTTGAATCGGTGACAATAGCAGCTGATAAAGGCGTATCATGATTCTTAGCACTGTAGCGATGAATCGATCGGGATAATAGAAAATCATTCGTATACCTTGATTCATAGGACTCCTTTACGCTTGCGCTCCCCGTGTGTTTTGTAGGTGAAGATTTAACTGATTGAGGCCGTCATTAACCCGATTTTGCAATGCTTCGAAGGATAAACAAGCGATCGATGGGCGTGTTGCAACCCACAATAAATCCCCAAAGGTGGTGATTTTTGTTTGAAATAAATGGAACAAGACGCGCATATGGCGTTTGAAGCGATTACGGATAACCGCTTGTCCTATTTTACGTGAGATAACAATGCCCATACGATGATCGGCTGTATCTGAAGGATGGTAATAAAGTACCAATCCGTGTAAGGTTATCTTATAACCCGTGCGATACAAGGTTTGAAAATCAACCGTTTTACGCAATCGTTGATTTCGCTTCACACTACACTTGAGTTAGCTTGCGCCGTCCTTTACTGCGTCTTGCTGAGAGTACTTGTCTCCCGCCTTTAGTCGCTTGCCGTGCACGGAACCCACACATACGTACCCGTTTTAATTTTGATGGTGAATAAGTAGGATGCATAATGACGAACTATCTGAAATTTTTTCTAATCAATCAAGTTTATTTTATCGAAGCTGGGTAATCCCAATGCGCGTTTGCGTTTGGCTAAAATCCCTATACGCTGGCTATTTTTGCGTATCGTATAGCTTACGCAAAACGTAGCGTGGGCGCCCTTGTACAATTTGGTAGGTGCGTCCGACATATTCTCCGATGAGTCCAATGCCGACGATAGCAACGCTGACCATGAAAAACAAGATAGCAAACAAGGTAAATACCCCCTCTGCTTCAGGGCCAATAAAGATCCGCCTTAACAGGAGATAAATGACCAGCAGGAAGTTGCCACTCGCTAACACAAATCCGAATAGGGTGAATACCTGCAGAGGAACCAATGAAAACCCAGTCATTAAATCGAAATGGGTTCTTAATAAGTAATATAAGCCGTATTTAGTTTCGCCTTGAAAACGGGGTGCATGGCGCATGCCGATTTCGGTATATTTTGATGCGAATTTATAAGCTAAAACAGGGATAAAGGCGGTATAATCTCCGCAGCGAATAATAGCGTCGATAATGGAGCGCTTGTAAGCTCTTAACATACAACCTTGGTCGGACATAGCGATATTGGTAATGTGCCCTCTTAGGTAGTTATCGATTTTTGATGCCCAATCGCGCCATTTTGCGTCTTGGCGTTTCCCTAAACGGTAACTGCCGACATAATCATAGCCTTCGTCGGTTTTTTCCAACAATTTTGGAAGTTCTTCCGGTGGATTTTGTAAGTCGGCATCCATGGAAATAATGATATCCCCGCGTACGTGTTCAAAACCGGCCCATAATGCATTATGATGCCCAAAATTACTGTTAAAATCTAAAATGCGAAAAACAGTGGGGTATTTTTTTTGCCACTGCAACAGTTTGTCCAACGTATGATCCTTACTGCCATCGTTGACGATTACGATTTCAAAGGTACGATGGGTGCCTTCTAAAACCGCTATTAATCGCGAGCATAGCTCATCAATGTTGGGCTCTTCGTTGTAAGCAGGTACCACAACGGACAATTCAGGATGGGGTTCATCTAGGGTAGAGCCCGAACGAGGGTGCTTGGGTTGATTGTTTTGGGTTGTTTTTGCGTTTTGATCGTTGAGATCCGTTTCGTTTTTAACGCTCATGGTTGATTACTATAGAGTGTAAAAAATGGATCTTTTGTCAAAATGTAAATCGCATGCCCGTGCATATCTGCTTCAAAACGCGCTTCTTCGTTGTGCTTAACGACCGCATAATAGGGGCGTTTACTTTTCCAGAGCGTTTTAAATTGTTCGATCGTTGTATACCGTTCGTTTTTCTCCAGATTGTACCCAAACTGATGCTCTTCGGGGATACAATTAATGGTGCCTATGTTGTGCTGCAAATAAAACGGTAAATCATTGAAGTAGTTGTAGGCGCAAAAAACAGCGTCTTTTGATGGACATTGCTTAAGGTGTTGGCTGACAGCGTACCCATTGAGACGTTGAAAATAGGGCATAATAGCTGGAAATATGCCATATAATCCAATAGTTGCGATCAGCAGGGTATTGAACGATGCTTTGGGATGGTGTTTTAAGCATACAAGAGCACCGCAAGCTCCTAGAATCAATAGAGCTTGTAGGATATACCGTAGGGTTGCTGGAACCGGCATGAATGCTCGTTTGGCAACAATGTACGGCAAGATACAGCTGGCGATTAAAAATGATAGTCCCCAAATGGCACATTCTAAGCGGATTTGTTTCCAGTCAGTGTTGGCGATCCCATAAGCGATGCAAGGAATGATTCCGGCAATAGCAGGTAGGATATAAGGAATGAGTTGCGAATGGGAGCAGGAGAAGAAGCCTAAAATCAGGCCACTCCATAAAAGGGAAAATAGCAAAATAGGCTTTGCAAATGGATGCGCGCCTGAACGGGCTGCTTTAAGCCCTTGGATGAGTGCACGGGGTAAAAACAAAGCCCATGGCATTAGCCCGAGGATGAATGAGTTGGGTAAAAAATACCACGGTTTTGTTCGGGCATGTACGGATGTGGTATAACGCTCGAAATGTTCATGCCAAAAATAAAAATGAGCAAATTCATTGTGTTTCATTTGGACTAGGATGTGCCAAGGAGCAGCGATGAGTAACACAATACCGATGCCTTGCAACCAGTGCATTTTGGAACATTGTTTGATGCGACCGGTACACATTAACCAAGGGAGCCCGATGAGGGCAGGGAAGACAATGCCAATGAGCCCTTTGGTCATAATACTTAGCCCCATAAATACGTAAGCCTCTATAAAATACCGATGCGACCGTTTGTCATCGGGTTCCAAAAACCCACTCGCAAATAAAATAAGGGTGGTTGTTAAGCAAAAGGTAAGCAAATTGTCCAAGGTTAACATTTGGCTCATGCCAAAGGCTAGCCCAGCGGTTCCATAGATCAAAGCGGCCCATAATCCAATTTTTGCGCCCAAAAATCGTTTGCAAAAACCATACAATACGCAGCAGGTCAACAAAGAACAGAGAGCGTTAAAACAACGAGCCCCTGCTAAGGTAGCGCCCAACAATTTTTCCCCCAAGGCAATCATCCAATACCCCAAGGGTGGCTTTTCAAAATAAACCAAACCGTTTAAATGCGGTACGATCCAATCACCACTTTGAACGATATAAGATCCCATACTGGCATATCTACCCTCATCGGGATTTGCAAGCGGACGTGATCCGATATGAGCGAAAAACAATAACCCTAGGATACCAAGAAGAGTGATGAATTTTAAGAACTTCAAAGTAAAAATCCTTACATTATTCGCTTAGATAGGTGATCCCAGATGCTGATATTTGGGTCGAAGTCCTTACCGCCGATGATCTGCCGATTTTGATCGATATACGGCCTATGTTCATTAAACAGGTGGTTGAGTATAAAGCGGTAGAGGTTGATAAACTTAAGATCTTTTGCGTCGGATTTCCAAGTGTCGGGAATATAAAGCGCCAAGAGGTTGCCAAAATTGGAATCTACATTATTTTGGGTTCCAAAATAAGATCCGTGGTCGGAATGGAGGATGATAATGGGAGGCTTAGGTTGTTGGGTTAATTGCTTGAGGATAGGCAGTACCATGGCATCAATTCCAGCGATATTAGCACGTATTTGGGGAATATATGAATCTGTTTGATTCTTTTGATACTGAACAGTGAGCCCATAGGTGGCAGATGCATTGTCTGAAAAGACGAAAGGTGGGTGCGGGCATAGAATATGTACATAACGGTAAATGGGTTGGTGATTGTTTGGGGATAAGAGCCATTTTAGACAGGTATGATATATGATTTTCGGGTTTGGTTGTAATTGATAAAACCATGTGCGATTAAATTGAAAGTTGTATAGTATTGTTGTTTCTAAAACCATTATGAAAGTAGTTAATGGCCCATGCAACAACAGTTGAGTATATTTTCTAGGATAAAATGCAAGTTCTGTCATAAAAGACGCTGTAAATTTCACCCGATATCCATGGCTCATAAGCGTATCAAATACGGGGTTGTTTCGAGATAAACGATAAAGAGTAAAATCTTTTATTTTTGTTTCATCACCGGGTAAATAATCCATAGTAAGCATGGAAGGGACGGACCAAAGGGTCATGCAGTAATTAGACCGCGATTGAGGGAAAGTGATGAAGCCGAGGTTATTGAGTTCATCGTAAAAGGGTTGTAGATCATAGCCGAGCAAGCGAGCGCCTTCTAAATTAGGATGGGCATCGAGGAGGATATGGTAGATGTTGGGATAATCCCCATCAGGTTGTACCGCTTGTTCTTGTTGATGGCGCTCTAATTGCGCGTATTTGTGTACTTTGTGACCGGTTTGTCCAACTAATAGAAATAGTTCTAAAGGGATTGCAAGGTTAATGCTTTTGACTAGGGGTTTGATAACAGTAGGGTGTTTACGGAGCCATAGGTACCCAAATATTACAACTGGGATAAACACACCGAGTACTACTGCGTAGCGATAATCATGGATGAGATCATAAAGCGCTTGAGTCCAAGTGCAGCTGTGGCGGATAAAGCTTAATACGGGTCGACTAAACCAAAAAGCACCCCAAAGTGTATAAGCCACTAAACAGGCACGATCACTGTTGCGGAAGATTAATCGTAAGATGAGCCATACCAATGCATGAATAAGTGCAAATGCTCCAACTACGATGGCTATATCCTGCCCTAGAATTTGCGGGTAGTTCTTTTGATAAAAATTTAGTGGTACAAGGCATGCTGCTAAGATGCCTACGCCTAACGATTCTAACCAGAAACGAAGAAACTTCATGCGTTTATCATGAAAGAAATACTACGAAATACGCAAGAAGTTTAACACTTGGAAAATTGGAAGCGTTTACGTGCGCCGGGAGGTAAAAAAGGTTCGGAGTAATTTTTCGCACAAGCCATCGAGGGCTTCTAATTGAATGTAAACCGTATGGTTTAGGTGAACGTGTTGATTAAAGTCGAGCTTACCTCCTAAGCAGCCTTGTTGGTTATCGAATACGCCTAATACTACCGTGGGGATACGGGCTTTGTAAATAGCGCCGCTGCACATAGGACAGGGTTCTTTGGTAACATACAACGTAATGTCAGTGAGCCGCCAATCGCTTCTTTGGTTAGAAAGTATGCGTAGAACGTTTAACTCGGCGTGTTGGGTGGCATCGTGATTAGTTTCAACTAAATTGTGCGATCGAGCTACTATTTTGCCATTAGATACCGCTATACATCCAATAGGGATTTCGCCGCACTGCCATGCTTTTAAGGCTTCATTGAAGGCGCACTGCATGAAATAACGATGGGGGTTATCCAGAGGAAGCGTTTCGTCAAAGGGGACAAAAGGGCAGGGCGGAATGGAGACCATGAGACGATTTTAAGACTTTTATATTATTAAAAGCTTGTCAATGGTGCTTTTTTAGAACGTTTATGAATTTAATGAGCTACCGATGGATTACTTTATTCATAGTAGTGCTTGTTGAAGGGCTTAGTGGGTTGGGCCGAAGTGCTTCTTTTAGTCCATTTTTAAAGGATATTGTAGCGGATTTATCCGTAACCATGGTTCAAATTAGTTTTGCCTATGGTATTGCCAATTTGTGCTCAGGTATCGCATTGCCCTATATCGGCAAGGCTTACGATCGGTGGCCAGTGACCGGTTTTTTACGCGTTTTTATTGTTGGATTCGGCGGCGCGTTTATGACCTTAGGGCTGCTTGCTTACATTAAACCTTCGCCTTTGTTGAGCATCATCCTCATGACCGGTGCGTTTATTGCCATTCGCATGGGAGTACAAACCTATATGTTAACGGTACGGTGCATGGTAGGGGCTTGGTTCGTGAATCGTAGGGGATTTGCAACTGGGATTACTACATTTTTGTTGGCATCGATTGCTTCGCTTATGCCGTGGCTCAGTGTTCAAGTGCATAACCACGTCATTTGGTATCATTTTTGGTTGGTTTTTGGCCTCTGTTGGGTAGTGGGTATGTCCTTCTTGGTAAAATGGGTTCGTAAACCAGATACTCCATTACCTAAGAAAGCGGTTCAGTCGGTCAGTACAGACCGTGCTTTTTTAAAAAAACCAGCGTTTTGGATTATTGTAACGGCTCTTTTTTTTAAGGCATTTCAAAACACAGGATTTTCGTTCCATTTGGTTCCTATTTGCCAAGAATATGGGACTTCAAAGGAGCAGGTAACGCGTATATTGGCATTAACGCCCCTGTTCACCATTACAACGGTATTTGTTATGGAGCGATTTCGTCGTGCTCCGGCGGTAGCCCTTTTCTTGTTAGTGGATTTAGCGTTATTAAAAATAATTCCCTATATTACCCACCCTTACGGAATCGTTTTATTTGGGGTATTATGCGGTGTTTATTGGGGAATACGGCAAATCATTGCTTATCTAGTGATTCCCAAATTATTTGGGGTGCAATGCATTGGGGCAGTCAATGGATGGATATCAGCTGCTATTTGTTTAGGAAGCGCAACAGGGCCGTATTTCATGGCGCGAATCCATGCGGTTCATTCTTACCATTTGGCTATCGTGACCCTACAAGTAATTTCTATTGTATTGTTATTCGTTTGGATCCTATTTAGGCGTTGTTTTGATGAAGAAAAAGCTGAATAAGCTTTGCATTTTATCTAAAAAATTTTTATCGTTTAACTGTTCCCCATGGATTAGGGAATCAAAGGTCATGAAGGCCGGAATAGAACGTGTTATATGGGTAAGTGTTTTATTATCCCTTTGCCCCTATTTATTTGCACGTTCTACCCATTCGAGGGTTCGTAGGAACCATCCAACGCGTACTTGGGTTCAATTACCGGATGCGCCATCAAATGAACCCAGTGGGTCAAATCAGGAACCATCAGCGTCGGTTAATTCTCCTGAGGGGCATGAGCATTCTGCCGAAGAAGAGCCATCTAAATCGTTAGCTCAACAGGAGCAAGGGGACGCAGAGGAACAAGATCCGGTTCGTCATCGTACGCATGAGCAAATGTTGAAGCAGCTCAATACGCATTGGGAGCTTCCGACAGCGCATGCTGAGGAATCAACCACGCGGGTATTGTTTGCTCAAGAGTCGGAGCAACCATCGGAGTTGGAAGCGACCTTAAAATCAATCATTATTCCGCAGCTGGCGATTGAAAATTTATCGTTTTTAGAGACCTTAAGTATTCTTCAGCAAACCGTGCGAGGATGTATGAAGGAAGAGGGGCAGCCTATTAATTTCGTACTGTTGGATCCGGAGCATCGAGCGCCTGCGATTTGCCTTAATCTGCAATCAGTACCCTTGGATCGTGTCATCTATTACCTGAGCGAAATGACGCAATTTACGCCTGTTTACGAAGGAAATACCTTGGTTTTTCGCGATAGCAAACTGAAGCCGTCGTTAGAAACGAGCGTTTTTCGGCTTCCGCGAGGCAATGTACTGCATATTTTGAATTATGGTACTGCGGATGAATCGTTATCGGAAGAGGAGCGTTTAAAGCATTTTTTTGAAAAAATCGGCATTACGTTTAATACCGAAGGTGCTGGGTTTGCGTACGATGGACAGCAGATTATTGTTACGCACGAGCGCCCGCAATTAAAACGTATGGCGGCTATTATCGAACGTTACCGCCAATGCAAACAGGTATCGATTGAGGCGAAATTCTTGGAGGTGCAGCAAGGGGTATTGGAAGAATTGGGTGTTAAGTGGAATTTAGGGGGACAGGGAGCTCAAGCGAATCAGTTCCAAATGAATTCGGTGGGTACTCTGCGCAATGTATCGAATGTATATACGTCCAGTGGTTCCAGTTCGCCTAATGCGCCAACCATCCCTGGGCGTGTTCTTTCTCAAAGCAGCGTTGGGGATTTTTTAAGCGCGCATGCAATTGTGGATCATTTTCGCATGAATGTGCTGCTGCGAGCTATTGAACAGCGTACGGATTCGGATTTGATGAGCGCGCCTAAAATTACGGTGTTGTCCGGTCGTAAGGCTACCATTGTGGTTGCGCAAGAGCTGCGCTATCCAGAAAACTACCGCGATTCACAATCCAATGTGGGAGGTAAGCGCCAAAATACGACGTCTGCAGGCTCGGTGTTACTTTCAGGGGTGCCTGAAAAATTTGTAACCCGTAATGTGGGAGTGGAAATGTCGGTGATTCCTGTGGTGGAAGAGGATGGGCAAGTACACTTAACCCTAGAACCAACCGTAACCGAATTTGATGGGTTTATTCAGTACGGTGGGCAAAATGTAATCACCAATGAAAACAGTATGCAGGCGTTCGATTCTGGCTTTTATCAACCGGTATTTTCGACGCGTAAGATGAAAACGGAAGTTTTGTTGAAAAGCGGGTCAACCTTGGTGATGGGTGGGTTAACGCGCGAAGAGGTTACAGAGACTTCCGATAAAGTGCCTTTGTTAGGGAACGTGCCGCTTTTGGGAAATTTATTCAAATCCAAGGGGCAGCTATTTAAAAAGAAGAATTTATTGATTTTTGTAACTGCAACCTTGGTGGATGAAAATGGGACATCGAATAAGGCCGATCGTTCGCAATCAAAATAAGCTTAACCATCAGGGGAGTTTGGTTCTAGCGCTCATGATTGTTATGGCGCTGGGAAGCATAATTCCTTTAGCAGCCTTGGTGAGTACGCATCAATACCGGAGGTTTCATGATCAACAACGTTCGCAGTTAGCGCGTTTACAGGTAAAAGAAACGGCGCATGAGGTGTGGGATCGTTTGAGACAATGGGGAACTGATCCTGCGCTAGCGTTGGCGTGCAAAGACGGGCAGTGGCGTTTTTACGATACCCAAAAGGAAGCAATTCGAGAGCTGGGTACCTTGGATGATGAGTTTACCAATGGATTCGTTGTGGTAAAACCGCTCCTGTCCCCGACACCTATTCCCTTAAGTTGCTTTCAGTCGGACGGATTGCGTCCCTCATTAACAGAAGCGATTCAAAAAGGTTTTCCGTGCTTTACAAACCAACAACAGGCTTTGATGAGCCAAAAATGGCTCGCATTAACAACCGAAGACGTTTTGCCAGCCGATTTATTTCTTCCCATCTTATCTGAATGTTATCTAACTGATTTTTCCTTATGGAATCCTTATGATCGTCCCATCAAAGGCCTTGTGTCGGCAACCTTAGCGTTTAATATAGGCGTTGATGCCGATGGTGTGATATATCCTGATGGGACAGAAAATGTTGCTCTGCCTATTGAGTTGGCAGCGGGGGCATCCATTATGGAAGATGTGATGGATAATAGGCAATTACTGCGCGTTGAGCTTCGGGATGCTTACCATAACTGTTTTGGGTTAGAGTCGCTGCTGTATTTGCTGACTTATGATGACAGAAGCGATTTATTTTATCAATATGAGCCCTTTGGGGAAGCCATGTCTATCCATGATACGATTGCTCATCCAACCAAAAACTGGGTGCAGCGCTTAAATGCGTGCTGTTTTTTCGACCCCAAACGGCCTTATGCGAAGATTGGGCATGCCGAAGAATGCGAACTGAATGCGTTTGTTTGGAATGAGACGGTGGCAAATCCTGACGCACTGCCGTTCTTTATCAATGGCGATTCTGAACAGCTTTATCAACAATTACAGCGGTTGTTAGGGGAGCAGGTGAGTGCTGATGGGTTACAGGCAGCGGTAGGGGAGTTGATCGCTCATCAACCGTATCCTAATGGTTACGCGTTTATCCAACAGGTGAGTGCTTTGCAGGCTCTGAAACCCTTTCTGCATGTATTTGAAGCATTAACCGCACGTTGTGAGCTTTTCCAAATTGAATCGGTGAAAACGGTAGGGGATCGGCGCTATAGTTATACTTTGGTGGTTCAACGGGATCCGGTAAGCCTTAAGTGGTCCATTGTATCCAAAAACTTTTGTGAACGACCAAGGGACGCCAAGGATTGACCGGTTTATTGAAAAACGTAGGTGTTGAGGTTTGCGTTTTTATGAGCTTTATTGTGCTCTGCTGTTCCCCAACGCCAAGAGAATGGATGCAGCACGAAAAAGGCCTTACCGATAACGGATTGTTCCGGTACGCCTCCCCAATAACGGCTGTCATAGCTAAAGGGGGAATTGTCACCGATGGCAAACAGCTCATGCGGTTTTACCGTGATGCTTTGACCATCGCCCATGGTGGCTTTTGCGCAGTATCCGGGGTATAATCCTTGCCGATGGTTGTTGTTATCGAACGCTAGGCTGCCGGTAATAAGTTGGTTATTGCGGTACAAACGGTGACCCTTGATACAGACTTGGTCGCCCGGTTTACCCACTAAACGCTTGATGTAGTAGATGTCGGCTTCAAGCATGGGAATGTATTGGGTGCGAAATATAATCGCATCGCCGATTTTGGGGCGTGTGAAATGATAAGAAAATCGGTTAACGAATACCATATCGCCCAACAGGATATCAAAATGCAAAAACGGATGCCCTTTCTTAACCGCATGTTGGGTCTCCAAACAGACACCTTTACGCTCATCCAGCCTCAAAAGTTCTTCGTGGTGAAGCAAAACGTCTGAAAAACTTTCTTCTTTCGGGAAGAATTTTTTGCGCAACAACGCTTCCATATCCGAGAAATCATAAGGCACACGGATGCGTATCTTATGGTCATTAATCCACAACAGATAGACTTTGTAGGCTTTGGGGAAAAAGTGTTTCAGCCAAAACGACCCGATTTCACGCCCCTTTTCCACTTCGTAACGAACATAGGAATGATAGCGCAGGATTTCGTCTTGTGAAAACAGAGGAATTTGAACCGTACCATTGGCCGGAGCTACATAATGATGGTTTTCAGCGCCGCTCCATAACCACCGCAGTGGTTTGGTGAAAAATAACGGTTTTGGGTCGGTATCCGCGTGTAATTGCGTGAGCATTCCGGAAAACGATGGGAACATCGAGCAGGTGGGAATGCGAAACGGTTGCAAGAAAAACGTGCGGACAGATAAGGCAATAATACTGGCGACAAATAACGCTTCTGCATTGTTGCTCCAAAAACCACCAGGGTAAAACGGATGACCTAATACCTTCAGTTGGTCTTTGGCCTGATGTAGGGTATTTAAAAAGGTAGTATCGTGCGCATAAGCAGGATTCCACGACCGGCGGAAGCGGAGTAGGGTATTCAGCGTTTCGTTTAACTGCTGACGTTGATCGTCGGTTAATCGGTCGCGCTTAAAACGCTCAACCTTTTTACAGCCATGAATCGCTTGGATGAGCGCGCGCTTAAGTGATTTTTCTTTCCGATCCATTAGGATAATTAGCAGGCACCTAAGAATTTAGTAAGCCCAACGATACCAGCGATAATCATTTGAATGCCTAACGTTAAAACGAGCAGGCCGCATAATTTAGAGCAAATGGTGATAATCGAAGGCTTGAGCCATCGCGAGCAAAAGCAAGCGATGTAGAACATGGCGTAAAAGGTGAGCATAATGAGCACCCCTGCTACATACACCAAAAAGGTTTCCCAAGTGGTTGTGGCTTCGGATTTGTAGATGATAACCGCCGATATAGCTCCCGGTCCAGTAATAATAGGGAACGCTAGAGGGGTTAGGGAAATATCATCTTGTTCATGATTTTCATTGGATATATCTCCCTGTTTAGGATAGAGCATGCTTAAGGCGATGATGGACAAAACCAATCCGCCAGAAATGCGGAATGCGTTCAGTTCTACCCCAATTAATTCCAAAATATGGAAGCCGAAGATAAGGGCACCGAATAGGATTAAGGATGCAAAGAAAATACCTTTTTTGGCAACAACCCATCTCCGAGCAGCATCATCCGATGGGCGTAATGGAATGTAGATTGCAACCGATACAATCGGCGAACACGCAACAAAAATCTTAAAGTACGTTACAAATAAAAACGATAAACTCTGACTCACGGCTTAAAAACCTTCTCTCTTTATTTTTACATCAATACCCTGTGGATTGCAACCTGAGTTCTTTAACAAGAGGCCAAGAATTGGGTCAGTCCAATAATACCGACGGTGATCATTTGAACGGAAATTGTGAGCAACAGCAACCCGAATAATTTAGAGCAGATCGCAATGATACTTGGCTTAAGCCATTTGGATGAAAAACAAGCGATGTAAAACAGGATGTAATAGGTTACCATAATGAGCGCGCTCGATAGATATACCATACAACGCTCTAAAGTAGTAATCGCATCGGATTGGCAAATGATGATAGCCGATAAAGCACCTGGGCCAGCGATGATCGGAAACGCTAGGGGGGTAAGGGTGATATCGTCATTCGTAAGCGGAGCGGTGGGTTTGGTTGGGTTTGGATAAAGCATACCGATGGCAATAATCAACAGGATTAATCCACCGGAAATGCGGAATGCGTTTAGGTCGATCTGCAGTAAATTTAACATACGAACGCCGCATAGGAGGGTTCCTAGGATAATGAAGGATGCAAAGAGCATTCCTTTTTTAGCAAGCGCCCAACGTTGTTCTGGGGTGTCCGATGGTCGTAAATTTAAATAGAGTACCACAAACGGAAGGGGTGATGTGGCTGCAAACATTTTTATGTAAGTGATGAGTAAAAAATGAAGCATAATCTCCGTATATTATACAGGAATACGCATCGATTTGTCATTCTGTTTTTGAACTAAGGGATTATGTCAGTACCCAATAAATCTGAGGATAAACCAAAAACCACAGAGGAAAATAAACCTACCCCTGAGGATGTAAAACCGTCCCCAGATAATCCCGTTCAGACTTCAGAAGATTCAGTTCAAAAAACCGCTGTACCGGCTTCAAAAAAACCAATAGAAAAGCCTGTTTCACAACCAACTGATCAGGATTCAACCCATCCGGAGCAATCTCCGGAAAAGTCTGATCAGCCTTCGGACAAAACCTCTCAGGTGGATGGTGTTAAATCACCCCAAGAGCAGCCGGTGCAGCCTGCAAAAGAAAATAAACCCAAGACTAAGTCGGTTCGTTCTAAGGGAACGCGTTCTAAAAACGCACCTAAGACGGCAGAGGCCTCTCATGATGCTCCGAAAGCTTCTGATGCTTCCACAAAAGCTTCTAAGGATGCGCCACAGGCGGATGCTTCTGCATCGCCCGAAAAGGAAGCTAAGCCAGAAGCGGCTACTAAGGATGTTCAAGAAGCGGCTAAGGATACTCAAGAGGAGGCTGCGGAGACCGATGAGGATAAAAGCGCGGATTCAGACGCTAACAATTCCGATGAGGAGCAGGCGAATGAACCGGCTGCTACCTATGTATTGCGTATTTTATCGGGTCCTCATGAAGGGGCAGAAGTGACGTTGCAAGAGCAGGCGATTATGCTTGGTAAAAGCGATGCCTGTGATGTGATATTGGTGGATGAAACTCTGCAGGATCAACATGCAAGTTTTGCGTGTAAGGATGGAACAGTAACCTGTACGCCAGCCGAAGGAGCGAGCGTTTCGGTTAATGGAACAGCCATTACTGCTGCTACCCCTGTTCAAGCATTTCAACCCATTATCTGCGGAGCCACTTTGTTGGCGGTAGGCCCTAATAATGTGGTATGGCCGGCAATTTCCACTGCCGCGAAGGATTCCACTGCTTCTGAAGATCCATCAGGTACGCCTTCTGAGGATATGGCTCAGGAGCTAAAAGAGCAGGAAGATTCGGATGATACAAACCAAGTGGAGCAGAAATCATGGCATCTCATTTTATGGATCATTTTAGGCTTTGGTTTCATTCTTGGAACCTACGGATGGATAACCTATCGCAATTATACGCGTACTCCTGCCATTGAGAAGGTTGTGTTTCCGATCATGGCGCTTCGTCAATCCATCGAAAAGGTATTGGAGCGGCACAATGTTCCTCAGGAGTTTGTAAAAATCAACGTAAGTGGTCATCGTTTTGTGCTGCAATGCTATGTGGTAACGCGAGAGGATCAAGAGAAGTTAGAGGAGGAATTGCACCACTTGCCTTACGTTAATTTTCAATCGATTCATATTTATGTACAGCAGCGTTTGGTGTCAAAAGCACAGGATATTGTAAGCCCTTATCAAACATTGCAGGTGGTTCCGGGTAATCAATTGGATGGCATTTCAATCAAAGGATTTTTGTATTCCATTGAAGACTTGCCTGCGATTAAGCGCCGAATGTTGACTGAAATCCCTGGGTTGAACTCAATTGAAACCGTTTTGTCGAATTCTGATGAGATTTATAATTTGGCATCAAATTTGCTTTCTAAGTACGAACTTAAAGGACTCTTAAGGGTTCAAGTGATTCGTACGGGAATTATGATTACAGGTCATATACAAGCAAGCGATGAAGTCCGTTGGAAGGAAGCGCAAAAGACGTTAAAGAAAACCTTCGATGGAATTTGTAAAGTTCTATCGTATGTAGCAACGGTAACGCCGAGTGCTGTAAAAAAGATCTTTTTCCCATCGCCGATTACCACCGTTTCTATCCCAAATGATCAACTTCCTTGGGTGGATTTGCAAAATGGTGATCGTTATTTCGAAGGATCGATTTTACCGTCAGGTTATAAGATCCAATCCATTTCTAAAAAGGGTATACGGCTGCAGAAAAATGACGATGTTACCTTGTTTGCCCTTTCAGAATTATAAAAAAACGAACCTAAACGATTTATGAGCATGAAAGTAAATTTAACCGATTTGTCGCTTCGTCTCAACAACGATCCGGCAGGTGTTCATCATAATCAGATGATGGATAAGCTTTTGAAGTATCAAGATCAGATCGAATCCGATCCCAATGGCGATCCATCCACAAAATCGCTTTTGATGGAGGCTTTTAAGCACGCCAAAACCATTTTGCAAACAACAAACAAATAAACAAAAAAACCTTAAAGTTTAATTATTATGACATTTCCAACTGATCTAACTGTACCAGAATCAAAATACCTATTTTATAGCGGTGGTTGGGGTAAGGATAAAAAAACCTCTATCGATCACGTGAGTGAACTCCTTATGAAGCAGGTTGCACAAGCTGAATATGGATTGGATAAAAATATCGCTGACCTTAGTGGGGTTGCGGCTGGTGAACTCAATAGTTCGCATTTGTTAGGAATTCAGATGAAGATGACCTTGTGTAACACGGCCACCTCAACTGCCAGTTCGGTTATGTCGTCATTAAGCAGTATGCTTCGTACGATCATTCAGAACGTTAAATCATAAAATTTTCATTCGAAAGGAAATAAAAAAACTATGCTAAAAGGATTCTGTCAAAAAAGATATCATTCGATGATGATCAGCAATGTACCACAGGAAAACCAAAAAGGTGGTCAAGTGCAGGGATTTGAGACTCCGGGTCAAGCACAAGGATTGGCTCCTCAACCCGTGTTGGATAATCCACCCGTGCAAAATGTTGCGCTCGATGGAGTAAGCGCTATTTTGTCGAAATTGGTTTCCCAAGCTGAGACCCGATTCCTCGGAGCCATTCGTTCCTTGGGCGATTCCGATGCCGGTGCTTTAAATGCTGCACAATTGTTAAAGGTTCAAATGGATGTAACCTTGAACAACACAACTACTTCGATGAGTAGCTCCATTTTGGCTGCTATTGGAAGTATGTTACGCGGCATTAGTAACAATATTCACGCATAAATAACTTATGACTAGCAATTCAGATAAACACTTAGTCCCTTATTCATTAGTACAATTCTTACTCTCGTTAGCTTTTGTCGGCATCGAGAAGGGATTATTCCATGAGGCACGTTCGCTATTATTCACCGTTGTAGAGCTTTATCCTAACAATATCTATGCTCAGGCAGCTAAAGGAATTGGCGAATTGTTGATGGGACATAGGAATGAAGGCTTCAAGATTTTGCAATACTGTCTTTTACAAGACCCCAAAAACGAGGATATCAAAGGATGGCTTGTCTTCGGTTTGAAATACTACCAATTGCATGAAGAAGCCAGCAAAGTATCTGAATTGCTGTTAAAGGACTGCGAAAGCGAAGATTGTAAGGTACTCGCGCAATGGGTTAATGGAACCTCTTACGCGAGCCCATCTTCGGTTTTACAGCAACAACAAGCTAAAGCTTTATAAGACTTATGACTTTATCATTTCACGAAATGTCTTGGGCTGCTGATTTAGCGGCGGTTGATAATTTTAAACAAACTCTAACTACCCGCGATGGGTTGAATGAATTGCCTATGCCGGTAGAAGAGCAAGCAATGTTACCGGATGTACTTCCATCCGATGCAGTAGCACAAGCTGCCCCCATGAATTTTTCGGAATTGGTTACCGATATGGCTCGAAAGGTTGGGAATGCAAATACAGCCCATTTGGAGCGCTTACAACCGTTATTGAGCAAAGAGAACTTAACCCCCTCGGATTATCTTGGAATTCAATGGGAAATGATGGGGTTGGTCGTTCGTAATGATTTGGCTGGAAGACTGGGTTCTGGAGCTGTTAATAGCATCCAAACCTTATTTAAGAACCAATAACCTATGCATATTAAATCCTGTTTGTTACTAGCGATGCTCGGCTTGGCGGGTTGTTCCCAACAAGCCCTTTATACGAATTTGCAGGAGCGAGAGGCCAACGATATGATGGCTATTCTTTTAACCAGCGATATCGTATGTAATAAAGTTCCGGGTGCTGAAAACACATGGAGCATTATGGTGGATTCATCGCAGTTTTCACAAAGCGTTCAGCTGTTGAATGAAACAGGATTCCCTAAAGACAAATTTGATTCCATCGGAGAAACATTTAAAAAATCTGGTTTGGTTTCGTCGCCAACGGAAGAGCGTATCCGTTACGTTCATGCCTTGTCGAGCGAGTTAGCCGAAACGTTAACCCACATCCATGGGGTTATTACAGCCAGAGTGCACATTGTTTTGCCTGACAATAATATTTATGCAGAAAAAATTGCTCCTGCCTCTGCCTCTGTCTTCATTTCTTACCTACCGCAAATCAACTTAGATGATTGCGCGCGCGAAATCCGACAGTTGGTCACCAACAGTATTGAGGGATTGTCGTACGACAAGGTCAATTTAACCTTGTTTCCGGCTTCTAATCCCAATGAGCGTTTGCCGTTTATCGCTAACAAAAAGCCCAATATTACCAGTATATTGGGGGTAAAAGTAAGTGTAGCGTCGGTCGAATCAATGGTTGCGCTGTTGATTGTTATGCTGTTATTGGGAGCAGCTACGTGCTGGGGTGTCCTCCAATTGATGGAAAAATATAAAGCAAAGACTAAGCGTACCCGCAAACAGCAACCGTCCGAAGCTGTTCAAGCCGAACAAAAACCGTCTGCCGATGATTCAACAGGAGCCGCTTAATGTCTGCTACTTTAGATTTGGCCAAGCATCTTATTGCTTGTAATGCAACTATTGTATTGGATGACTCTGTCCCAACGGTTCCTTTTCTCAAATCTGCAAAAAAACTATTTAATACCCAAAATACACGCTTAAAGGCGAAGCTGGATGCGTATTTATGGAACACGTTAAAGCTTCAACCGATTCTGTCGGAACACCTGAAGCATCCGTATTATTTTTTTTTAAGTATGACCGCCCATCAATGGCAGGCGTTGTTGCAAATGCTGGGTGGGATTTATTGCCTGAATGCCGTTAAAAAGCGGATACGGATGGAAGAGCGGCAATCGTTAACCTTTTTATCGGATAAACTCTATACCTTTGTGCTGAAACAGGGGAACCTTTATGCCCCGATTTTAAAGACCATAGCTTCGATTGAATCCGATTCTGATAACTGGGTGCAGTCGATACAGCGCTCAGGTCAGTTTTTATTGGAATATTTGTGGACCCAACAACCGGTTCCATTGGTGCAACGTTTTGCCTTGATTATGCCTCCAAGTTATTCTTGGAACTTCCGGCATGTGATAGACCCTACGAATCAGCACCAGTTGTATAACATTTGTAAGCATTTGCTAAAGATGATTGAGGAGTAAAACGTATGTTAACGATTCAAGGCTCAAAGCATTTTTGTCCAACGACCCGTATCGTACGGAGCGAAGATTATTTGTTGAACGAACAAGCCAGTCAAATTATTGAGGACGCTAAGATTAAGCGGGATAAGCTGATGAAACAAGCTTATGCTCAGCTAAATTTGATGCAAGAAAATGCCCAACTGGAATGCGATTCATTGCGCAAGAAAGTTGAGTCGGAGGGAGAACAACAATGCCAAGAAAAACAGTTGGAATTGGCGCTCTCCATGCTTTCAAACGGAATTCGCTACTACGAAAAACTAGAACAAACTTTTGTGGAAATTTTGAAAGAATTGTTCTTAAAAATGTTAGGCGAATACCCGAGCGAAGAACGGATGTATGCTGTTGTTAAGCGTACCATCAAAAGAATTCCAGAAGGTAATTTCTTACGGATTTCAGTCCATCCAGAACAGGCGATTTTGGTGAAAGCAAAAGTAGGGGATTTGCAGGCTCTACAGGATAATGTAAAGCGTATTGAGGTGGTTGCAGACCAAACGCTGCCTTTGGATTCTTGTATTTTGGAAACAGAAACTGGCGTGATTGATGCTGGTATTAAGTGTCAATTGGAAACATTATTAAAGGCGATTAAAGAAAAATTAATGTAATACGTGCTATGGGTTCCCCCTTGCTGCCTTTTTTTGAAACCATTATTCGTAACACCCATTCCTCCGCCGCGAAAGGGAAGATTACGCAAGTTACGGGTAATATGATTACCGCGTGTATCGGGGACGTAAAGGTAGGCGAATTGTGTACCTTACATAACCCTGATAATGAGAGTGATTTTTTGGCTGAAGTGGTTGGGTTTGTTAAAGACGGAACGTTATTAACCCCATTGGGCGATGTAAACGGTATCTCAGCAGCAACGTTAGTGATTCCATCAGGACGTATCCATAGCGTTCCGGTCGGTATGGGCTTGCTGGGTCGCGTTTTGGATGGCTTGGGCAACGTTACCGATACGGCAATCCGCGGCCCATTTGAACCCGAAACTTACTATCCCGTTTATGCCGATCCTCCGCCTCCTATGACCCGAAAACCTATCGACAAACCCATTTCATTGGGATTGCGGTGTTTGGATGGGCTATTGACCTGCGGCGAAGGTCAACGCTTGGGTATTTTTGCAGCCGCTGGAGGTGGGAAAAGTACCTTATTGGCTCAGATTATTCGTAATACGGAAGCAGAAGTGACTGTTTTGGGTCTGATCGGAGAACGAGGCCGTGAAGTACGAGAATTCGTCGAAAAGGATTTGGGCGAAGAGGGCTTAAAACATTCCGTGTTGGTGATTGCTACTTCGGATCGTTCTTCTACCGAACGTTTAAAAGCTGCTTATGTCGCAACCAGTGTAGCAGAATATTTTAGAGATAAGGGGAAAAAGGTACTGTTATTGATGGATTCGGTCACCCGTTTCGGACGTGCCCAGCGTGAAATTGGGTTGGCTGCCGGTGAACCTCCAACGCGACGCGGATTTCCACCTTCGGTATTTTCTACCTTACCTAAGTTAATGGAACGAGCAGGACAGTCGGAAAAAGGCTCAATTACGGCTTTATATACCGTGTTGGTCGAAGGAGATGATATGACCGAACCGATTGCGGATGAAACCCGATCTATTTTGGATGGACACATCATCTTGTCCCGTAAATTGGCGAGTGCGAATCATTATCCCGCCATCGATGTTTTGGCGAGTATTAGCCGTGTCATGAATGCGATTGTGGAACCCGATCATCTAAAGGCAGCCGGTAAATTCCGTAATATGTTGGCAAAATACCAAGAAGTGGAGTTGTTGCTACGGATCGGTGAATACAAAAAAGGCAATGATGCTGAGGTCGATGAGGCAATCGATAAAATGCCAAAGATCAATGAATTTTTACGGCAAGGATTATCGGAAAAATCAACCTTTAAGGAGACGGTCGAGCGCCTGATTCAAATTGTAAACGCGTAGGCGTTAAATGAAGTATGAACTGCAAGATTTATTACGGGTCCGTGAGCATCGCAAGGAACACGCTCAGGAAATCCTGTTAAAAGCTAAAATGGCGCTGCAGGAAGCTCAACGCTTGTTGGAAGATCAGAAAAAGAAGCAGGAGCGCTTTATAGAAAAGAAACCGGAGTATATTCAACTGATTTACGACCAAATGCTGCAAAAAACGCATTTTAAGCGCAATTATTTGGATTTGGTAAATTTAAAACTCAGCAAATTGGATGAGTATCAGGAGAAACTTGCAATTGAGATAGAAAAGGCTCATAATAAATGTGAACAGGCGCAACAAGAGGTTGAGCAATGTTCGCAGAAATTGCATAAAGCGCAGCGCGAGTTGGAGAAGATTGAAGAGCATAAGAATATTTGGAAAGAAAACATGCGTCTTTTGGACGAAAAAGAACAGGATAAGGAGTTAGAAGATTTTAAGGTCAAAAAATAATATGCCCATCGATACGTGTACCGTTACCCCTTCGGAAGATTGCGCCCAGCCAATACCATCCGAAAATTCAAAGCAAGCTACGCCAGCTCCAGAAGATGTTGCCTTGTTTAAGCAATGTTTGCAGCATCCGCGTAAAGACCCTAAGGCTTCGGGCAAAAAGGCGGTTGGGGATAGCCTTATCGATGTTTTGGCTTCAAATGCTTCTGCGAAGACCATTGGACACAAAGCAGAACCTATATCCAGAGGGGATGCTCATTCATTGGATTTAGCAAGCGCGAACACTTTACCCAACGATCAGGATTCGGTAAAAAAGGCTTCGGGTGATGGTTTTACGAAGGTTTTGGGTACAAAACCTTCCGTAAATGCTTCGCCGCAGGCTGTTGTATCCAAAGAAGTACCCGTATCCAAAGAAGTACCCGTATCCAAAGAAGTACCCGTATCCAAAGAAGTACCCG
>JAKSVZ010000011.1 GCA_024407725.1 Opitutales bacterium | reverse complement strand
AAGATTATGAATAAAGCAGAAATAAATAACGAAATCCAAAAAGAAGTTAGCAAGGGCGGAAATGAAGTTTCCAAAGCTTGCATCGAACGCTTTTTGGGAGCAACCCTAAATGCAATCATGAAGGGTACGAAAAAAGATGGTTCCGTCCAATTAATTGGTTTCGGTACCTTCAAAACAAAGCAATTAAAAGCGCGTAATGGAGTTAATCCGCAAACCGGAAAACCCTTGCACATTCCAGCTCGTAAATCTGTTGGATTCAGCGCAAGCAGCGTTTTTAAAGATCTTTGCAAGAAATAACTATTATATTACACGCATCTAGCATTTAACTGTTATGTTTATTGATCCCGAGTTGATGGAAAAAGCTCTTGCAGCCATTGGCGGCAATAAGAATGTGTTAATCAATATGGTATCTCATCGGGTTAAGCAGTTAGAGCGTGGGGCAGATCCTCAAGTACATTCTTTAAAGAAGCGGACGCTTGAGGATATTGCCTTGCTAGAAATTATTGAACATAAAATTCAGGCAGATTATTAATCATGTCTGGCAGTGCGACCCAATCGGTTGCTGTTTGCAATCGTAAATTAGCGCACGATTTTTTCATCGGAAAAGTTTTTGAAGCCGGTATTGTCCTTAAGGGGTCGGAGATAAAGTCGATACGGAGTGGTGCGGCTATCCTCGACGGCTCTTTTATCCACTTGGATCGTTATGGTCGTCCCGTGTGGATAAACGCTCATATCGGCCCGTATGCATTTGACACCGAGGGTTCTTTTAACCCAACGCGTTCGCGTTTTCTCCTGCTGCATAAAAAAGAAATTGATGAATTGCGTGGGGCGGTAGAACGCAAGGGAGAGAGTATTTTCCCCGTTAAACTGTACTTTGCGCATGGATTGGCCAAGCTGCAAATTGCGATTTGTAAGGCAAAAAAGCTGCACGATAAGCGTCAGGATTTGAAAAAACGAACCGAACAGCGCGAAGTAGCTCGTGGGATGCATCAACGCTTGCAGTAATCCCCTAATGGAGGGGAAGCGCTCCAATAAGAGCTCATGTATTTTAGTCCCGTTTCGGTTGGGAGAACATTCAAATTTTTGTTGCTCTGTTAGGGGGCAAAAGCATACTAAATACAGTACTTAATTCAGCGAAAGGTTTTTTGATATATGGACTCCTATAAGGGTATTTCAGCGCAGCCGTTAGCAACGGTAGATCCAGAAATCGCACGTTGTATTCAGCAGGAAAAGCAGCGCCAAAATGAGGGATTAGAACTGATTGCGTCGGAAAATTTTACCTTGCCAGCCATTATGGAAGCGGTTGGGAGCGTATTGACCAATAAATACTGCGAGGGTTATCCGCGCAAACGGTATTATGGGGGATGCGAGTATGCGGATCAAATAGAACAATTAGCCATTGATCGCGCCAAGCAGTTGTTTGGGGCAGAGCATGCGAATGTACAACCGCATTCGGGAACCCAAGCGAATTTAGCGGTTTATTTGTCGGTTTTAAAACCGGGGGATACGTTATTAACCATGCGCTTGGATTGCGGTGGGCACTTGTCCCATGGCTATGCTAAAAACGCGAGTGGTATGCTGTTTAAAGTTATCCATTATGGGGTGGATTTAACAAGCGGCCGCATTGATTATGATGAGTTGGAGGCGGTTGCGATGCGCGAAAAACCAGCCATGATTACCGTAGGAGCTTCGGCTTATCCGCGGATCATCGATTTTGAACGCATGGGAGCGATTGCAAAAGCGTGCGGAGCCTATTTAATGGCGGATATTGCGCATATCGCAGGATTGGTTGCTGCGGGTATTCATCCATCGCCCGTTCCTTATGCTGATTTTGTGACTACTACCACCCATAAAACCTTACGCGGGCCGCGCGGAGGCTTGATTCTTTGTAAAGAACAGTATGCAAAAGCATTGGATTCTACCTTGTTCCCTGGTACTCAAGGCGGACCGTTGATGCACGTGATTGCCGGTAAGGCAGTCTGTTTTAAGGAAGCCTTACAGCCAGAATTCAAACAGTATCAACAGCAGATTATTAAGAACACAGCTTGTTTGGCAGAAGCAATGCACAAAAAAGGTTATACCTTGGTCAGTGGAGGAACGGACAATCATCTGTTTTTAATTGATTTGCGTCCATCGCGCCCTGATTTAAGCGGTAAGCAAGCCCAGAACTTGTTAGAAGCCAATAAGATTACCGTTAATCGGAATACGATTCCGGGCGAAACCCGCAGTCCGTTTGAAACGAGTGGGTTGCGCATAGGAACGGCAGCGTTGACATCGCGCGGCATGGGATGCGCTGAAATGGAAACGATTGCGCGTTTAATGGATCAAACCTTACAGGAAGGTAAAGCGGAAGGAAATGCGGCGATTCGTGAGCAGGTAACGGCGTTGTGTAAAGCGCATCCACTTCCTTATGGATTATAAACAATAACTGAATGGGTGCCAAAGGAGCATTGATTGTATTTGAAGGCGGCGATGGGTGCGGGAAAACCACCCAAGTTCAGTTGTTGGCCGAACGCCTCACGAAGCACCATCAGATTTTATTGATGCGGGAGCCGGGTGGAACCGATGTAAGCGAAGCCATACGTGCAATTTTATTAAATCCCAAGCTTTCTATTAAACCTGAAGCCGAACTGTTGCTCTTTGCGGCTAGTCGAGCTCAATTGGTGCGCGAACGTATTATTCCGGCTCTAGAGGCAGGGTTGTTTGTCATTTGCGACCGTTTTGTGGAATCCACCATGGTTTATCAAGGGATTGCGCGTTATATTGATTTGCAAGCGGTTGAGGCGGTCAATAAACTCGCCTTAGGGGCACTGGTTCCGACAGTAACGTTTTTGCTGAATGTTCCCTGTCAAATTAGCCGGCAGCGTATTGTTTTGCGCAATGGAGCCGATTTGGGTTTAGACCGCATGGAGCGCGAGGATTTTTCGTTTGATGGAACGATACAAAATGGGTATTTGGAGCTAGCGAAAAAGTATCCGGATCGTATGGTGGTGGTCGATGGTACGCCCGACCCAAAGGTTGTTTCTGATACCATTTGGGGGCATTTGAAGGCAAAGGGCTTAGTGTGATTGACCTAAGGCAGTATTGGGCAAAAGTGCCCCAAAGTGTATTGTTGTCAGGTGGGGTGTTTACGGAGGTAAGCGCGTTTGCCGAACAATGGGCTGCCAATATCCTTCAAACGTCGTGCGAAACGGTGCGGCAACATCCAAATTTCCGTGCGCTTTATCCTGTTAACAAGATGCGCCAAATTTCCGTGGATGCCTTGCGTGAATTGATTCATTGGGTTTATACCAGCGCTCAAGGGAATAAGGTATGTATGATTTACGAAGCGGATCGCTTGAATTTGGCGGCGGGTAATGCCTTATTGAAGGTGCTGGAGGAGCCGGCAGATCATACTTCGATTTTTTTAGTAACGCAACGCCCGTATGATTTGTTGCCGACGGTGCGCAGTCGTTGTTGGTGGGTTCAACTGCCTGCGGATGGGGCTTTGGTATCGTCCGACAACGTTTTACAGGGGTGTTTGACCGATTTAAGCCAGTACGTAACGGATTACCTAGAGCAAGGGGTTCCCCTAGATCCGTTAAAAGTTTATGGGCTGCTGTACCGTTTTCAGGGGTATTTAAACCTTCAAATGGAGCAAGTTGAGGTAGAAGGAACTTTGTTGGAAGAGGAAGAGAAGGTAGCGCAGCAAGCTCGGGTGGAAAAGCAATGGGTACAGCAACTGTTTGCGGAGGTAGAACGCACGTTGAACGCTTGGATCCATGAACATTCCCTGTCGGCGCTTGGCAGGTCGCGTTATGCGCAATGGGTAAGCGATTTAGAAAAGGCTTACCGGCGAACCGAAGCCAATTTCGGTGCGATCGCTTCCTTGGAATCTTTTTTGTTAACTTTGTGCCATTGATTTATGAATACATTAGAAGCTTTACAACAGTATACGCGTGTCGTAGCCGATACGGGGCAGGTGGATGAAATCCGTCAGTTGCATCCGGAGGAAGCTACCACCAATCCCAGTTTGTTGCTCAAAGTATTTCAGTCGGATTCCGGCCGTCAGTTGTTGGACAAGGTTTATGAGGCGTTGAAAGCAAAAAACAACGCGTCACCGTCGGTATCGGCTATCGCTCAAATGGGATTAGTGTGGGTCGCAACAGAAATTTTATTGTGCATTACAGGACGGGTTTCCATTGAGGTGGAAGCACGCCTTTCGTTCGATACACAAGCGATGATACAAGCCGCCAAGCGTTTAGTTCAATCCTGTAAGGATTTAGGCATCGATACCCGTCGTATTTTGATTAAAATCGCGTCGACTTGGGAAGGAATACAAGCCGCGCGTGAATTGGAACGTTTGGGAATTGCTTGCAATGCCACGTTGATTTTTCACGAACAGCAGGCATTGGCGTGCGCTCAGGCAGGTGTTACCTTGATTTCGCCCTTTGTTGGCCGCATTTACGATTGGTACGTAGCGCGGGGCTTATGGAAAGAGGGCGAGGTTGACCCAGGCGTACAATCCGTGCAGCGTATTTTTACCTTGTTAAAATCTCAAGGCTACAAAACCGAGATTATGGGCGCGAGTTTCCGCAATATTGATGAGATTTTAGCCTTGGTAGGATGTGACCGCTTGACGATTGCGCCAAAATTCTTGAAGCAGTTAGCGGAATCAACCGAACCCGCTGAATGCCAATTGAAAGCGCCCGCATTAGCCAAAGAGAAATTGCCGCCGGTAACCGAAGCGGGTTTTCGTTGGGCTTTGAATCAGGATCCGATGGCAACCGAAAAGTTGTCCGATGGTATCCGTTTGTTTGCGCAAGATAGCGTAAAATTGGCGCAATTGATTCAGGCTTATTTAGACCAAAAATAAGCAGCGTTCCTAGCGACGTTCATAATTAATCTTGACATTTGTTGTTAATCGGGTAAAATGCCCCCTGTCGCAAGCGGGTTTGCGTAAGCGATTAACCAATCACGATTCATTATGAACATTAAATCTTTAATCATAAAGTCGATAGACGTTGATTTCTATCAAGACAGCCATAAGGCATTTAAGCTTTGCCATTGGTCCAGCGAAAATCCCTATTCCTATTGTCCATCGGGGATGATGCAATACCTTTTAAACAACAAAACCACCCTGAAATACCTTGAAGATACTAAGGATACGAAGGACAAAAAAAGTGATATCACTTATGATTTTCACGTTCGCTATACCGCTGAGGTTGAAGAACATCCTTCGGGTATTAAAGACGAAGTGATTTTCGGCCTATGGGAAATTGCTAAGGTCGATAAGGACAAAGACTACAGGGTAGGTACGTGTGTCGCCGCTATTGAAGGGGATGCGCATATCACCATTAACGACGATGATGAAATTTGGATCCATAAATCCAACAAGGAGCTTTTTCAGGCCATCCTTGCTGAAATTGAATTAATGTAGGATGGAGATATTAGGCTATGAGCATTGTTGAACCTATTGATGGGTTAGTAATATCTACTGACCCAAAAGATTTGGAATTAGATAACCTGTTGCGTAAAACTGAAAACGAAGAAGAAAAAGACCGTATTCGACGTTTTTTTCTCAATCCATTGGGCGAGCAAGAAAAGATAATTTTAGAAGAATTAATAAAGTATGGTTTTCCAAGACCACAAAATTTCCCAGCAACAAAAGCTTCGAATGATCAATCTCAATTTGGATCGGATACTAATAGGTGTTTGTTTTCACAGACCGTTTTGAATGCGCTCAAAGAATTTGTGGACAAGAAATTAGACGCCCTTATTGAAACGTTTTATACTAAACAACAATCCGCTATGTTTTCCGGTCATGAAGTTGAAATTGTTCCTGAACGTAAAGTTGAAATTCCATCTGAACTTAGGTTCGAAGATGACGTTAACAAATGCATCGATTTAAGTGATTTTTTACGTAAAAAAATCAATCAAGAACCTGCTAACTCTAATCAAAATACTTTTGATCGTCTTTATTGGAATTTGGATCGTTTAAGATCCGCTTCTTCTCCTACCTATTTATCGTCTAAATATAGTATAGATATGAATAACGGAGGAAATAAGGTAGATAAAAAGAAAGAAAATAAGATATCTATCATTAGTACTGTTTTAAGTCAAAGTACGTTATTTACCAATTATCTGAAGCGTTTTGCATTGTTCAGGTTAATAGAAAGTCTTAAGGCCTTGAGTAATCGCGAGAAGGTTGAGGTACAATATGGTAAGTTGAATGAGTGTAAGGAGTTAAAAGAGCTCATGGCTCAAAAAGACAATATTATATTTTACCCAAGTTTGTCATCAATAATAAGTAAAATCCATTCGGGACAATGGTTACAGTGTGCTTACCCTATTACGGATGAGCTTACATACGACAAGTCTTGGTTTTCTCCATCGAAGTTGGTGTTAACGTTTCAGCCAGAAGCCATAAGTGAATACGGTAGTGGAAAAAATATATACAATAATACGTATAAAAAGATCAAAACGACTAAGTTATTCGTAACTCCGCTGAATAATATCTATCGGTATAGTCCATATGTTAGCATGATTCAGGAATGTTGTCCGGATGAAGGTCGTTATATTTTACATATGAAAGCTTCTGCTGATTTTGGGATACTTGATTCAAGTAAAGTGATGGTGTTCAATATAATTGAGAAAATATAATATTAGCGAGTTGTTGATCCCTTTTTTTGATGTAAAAACAGGCTTGTTTAGTCGTTTTTTGCCCCTATTCGTGGGTTATTCAATTGCTTCCTAGCGAATTTTCATTAACTATTTAGGTAGTTAATTAGAATCCTAGGATGCAGCAGAATAACTTTTTTATTACCACTCCGATCTATTACCCTTCTGGCAATCCGCACATTGGGCATTGTTATACGACGGTGGCGTGCGATGTAGTTGCGCGGTATCATCGGATGAAGGGCGACAACGTGCTGTTTTTAACCGGTACGGATGAGCATGGGTTGAAGATTGAGCAAAAAGCAAAGCAAGAGGGCATTACCCCGCAAGCCTATGTCGATCGCATAACGGATAGCTTTAAGCAGGTATGGAGCTTGTTGAACATCAGCTATGACCGTTTTGTACGTACCACCGATGCGTATCATGTAAAAACGGTACAGGCGGTGTTTCAAAAGCTATGCGACCGTGGATTCATTTATAAAGGAACGTATACCGGTAAATACTGTACGCCGTGCGAAACCTTTTGGCCGGTCAAGCAATTGGTCAATGGGTGTTGTCCGGATTGTGGCCGCGAGGTGATTGATGCCAGCGAAGAAGCGTACTTTTTTAAACTTTCTCAGTTTGCCGACCGATTGGAGGATTTGCTGCTCAACACGGATTATTTGCAGCCAAAATCCCGCGCGCTTGAGTTGGTTAACAATTTCATTAAGCCCGGATTGGAGGATTTATGCGTCACGCGCTCCAGCTTTACTTGGGGGATTCCCGTCCCGTCCGACCCAAAACATATTGTGTACGTTTGGATTGATGCGCTCTCCAACTACCTGAGTGCGTTGGGGCATGAAAATGACCAATTTTCGGGCGATTTCAAACAATTTTGGCCTGCCAATGCTCATTGGGTTGCTAAAGACATCATGCGCTTTCATGCCATCATTTGGCCGGCGTTATTGATGGCCTTGGATTTGCCGCTGCCTAAGCGCTTGGTCGTGCATGGGTGGATTTTGATGGATGGTCAAAAAATGAGCAAATCGGTAGGCAATGTGGTTGCCCCGAAGCCGTTGTGTGACCAGTACGGGGTGGATGCAGTGCGTTATCATATCCTACGCGAAATGATTTTGGAAAACGACAGCCTGTTTTCGCCCGATGTTATGCTCGCGCGCTACAACGCGGATTTAGCGAATGGCTTGGGTAATGGGGTTTCGCGAACCGTTGCCATGGTCGAAAAGTACTTTGGCGGAACCCTACCGGCTGAACGTTGCTCGGCACCTGTTGATGATGCGTTGATTGCCGCCGCCAGTGCGTTAAGGTCAAAGGTGGAGCAGGCGATTGATGCTTCGCGCTTGAATGAAGCGCTGGCGGAAATCTTTTCGGTGGTCGATGCCGCCAACAAATATGTGGATGAAACCGCACCGTGGAAATTAGCCAAAGATCTGCAGCAAAAAGCCCGTTTAGCGACTGTTTTGTACAACTTGCTGGAAACATGGCGCATCGTAAGCGGCTTATTATTGCCCTTTATGCCTACCACCATGCCGCGTTTGTGGGAGCAAATCGGCGCGCAGGCCTCCGATACAACTTATGAGCGTTTGGATCAATGGGGCACGTTAACTCCGACCGTTAGCGTCCAAAAAGGTGCGGTGCTTTTCCCAAGGGTAGAAAATGAATAAAATATTTGATTTTGTTCCTAGTTGGATAGGCTCAAAACTAGGTAAGAATATTTTGACCAAATGCAATTTGGGTTCGATCAAAAGATATTATTTCACTTTAAAAAAACTACATAAATTGTGGGTGAAGGATTTAGAGCATTTCTCGGGATATTTTGATCAGGCAGATGATGAAGTAAAAATAAAGTTTGTGATAGAAAAAACAATAGAAGTGCAAACAGATAAAAAGTTAAGCTGGGCAGGTAAAAAAGCGCTTCAGAATTGTTACGAGAAAATTTTCAAATGCAAAGGTTCTCTGTTTGGTTGGAAGTCTGAGGTTGTCAATACATGCTGCAACAAGTGTTGTTTTGACTTTTTACAAAAGAGTTACGGTACTCCCGTTAAATTTTCTGATGAGTCATTTGAGCATTGGACGTGGAAGTACTCAGTAGGCTTAAGTGGAGTAGGCTTAACCCCCCTTGTTACATTCACTTCGATGGAAGACTTTCATGACGAGATGAAATGTATAATAACCAAAGCTAATGAGTATGCTGAGTTCTATTTATATGACGCAATGAGAAATGAGATGATTGAGACTGTGAATAATCAAAAAAAGAAAATATATGAGGTTCAGCTGGATAAGATGCAGGACTTTTTTGATAAAGAAGAACCGTTCAAAAATAACAAGCTAATTATAAGTATAGATAATGATAATATTTGGCGCATTCTTTCCTGTTCAAATGTAAATGAGAAACATGTATTAAGGTATCGTCACATGGACGATAACAATAGAATGTATAAGGAGAAGCGTATTTTAGCAACATCCCTTGATAATGTTGAAATATCAGTTGCAAAACCGAATCTTTCCATAGAGATCTGTAGCGATTTTGAACGGGATGATCAAAAAGTACTCGCATTTCGGGTGCAGGGAGTTGAACCCAAGGTTCACTTTAAACTCCCATCTAATGTATGGGCGATTCACATCCAACCCTAGCGTGACTTCAAAATATTAACGAAGGTTTCCTGAGGGATAAAGACATGCCCGATTTGTTTCATTCGTTTTTTACCCTCTTTTTGTTTTTCGAGCAGCTTGCGCTTGCGGGTAATATCGCCGCCGTAGCATTTAGCGGTGACATCCTTTCGGTAAGCGCTTAAGGTTTCGCGGGCGACCACCTTACCGCCGACTGCTGCTTGAATCGGAACTTTAAACATTTGGCGTGGGAGCAAATCCTTAAGGCGTTCGCAGAGCATGCGGCCATGGGATTCAGATTTTTCGCGATGAATAATGCTGGAAAAGGCATCAACCGGTTCGCCGTTGACCAAGATATCCATTTTAACCAAATCGGACGGTACATAATCGCTGAATTCGTAGTCCATGGAACCGTACCCCTTGGTTAAGCTTTTCAGGCGGTCATTGAAATCAACGAGGATTTCGTTTAACGGCAGGATGCAGGTGAGCAGGACGCGCTTTTCATCAATGCTTTCGGTAGATAAGCAGGTGCCGCGTTTTTCTCGGATTAAATCAAGTATACACCCAATGGCATCGTTGGGGATATGAATGGATGCCTTGATGGTTGGCTCTTCCAAATGGTCAATGTTCGAGGGGTCGGGCAGACGCAGGGGATTATCGATGTCCAACTCGGTGCCATCCGTTAAAAACACGTGATAAACAACGCTTGGGTAGGTTGCGATTAAGTCCAGATTGTATTCGCGGTGCAAGCGTTCTTGGATGATTTCCATGTGCAGGAGTCCCAAAAATCCGCAGCGGAACCCAAACCCTAAAGCGGTTGAGCTTTCTGCCTGAAAGGATAACGATGCGTCGTTCAATTGCAGCTTTGCAAGCCCAGCTTTTAAGCGCTCGTATTCGCTGGTGTCCAAGGGATAAATACCGCTAAACACCATGGGCTTGATTTCCTTGTACCCAGGAAGCGGCTGAGCAGCTGGGGTTTGAACGGAGGTAATCGTATCGCCAATCTTGATGTCGGTTAGGTTTTTTAAGCTGGTAATGATGTACCCAACATCGCCGTTTTGGAGTGTTTCAACCGGCTGCATATGCGGCGTAAAAATACCAATTTCCTTTGCTTGTAGCACGCCGTTCGCATGGCGCATCATCGTAAGCGTTTGCCCTGTCTTTAAGCTGCCGTTTACCAAGCGTACATAGCAAATAATTCCCTTGTAGGTATCATATACCGCGTCAAAGATGAGTGCTTGTAGAGGAGCGTCGGAAGCGCCTTTGGGCGACGGAATACGTTCAATTACCGCCTGCAGGAGTTCAGGGACGCCTGCGCCGGTTTTACCGCTGACATTTAGGGTTTCATTGGCTGGAATCGCCAACATATCTTCGATTTGCCGCTTAACCCGTTCGGGATTGGCGCTCGGAAGATCGATTTTGTTGAGCACCGGGATGATAGTGAGTCCATTTTGCATGGCCAATAACGCGTTGGACATGGTTTGCGCTTCAATCCCTTGAGACGCATCAATCAACAAAATCGCTCCTTCGCAGGCCGCCAAACTGCGGGCAACTTCGTACGAAAAATCAACGTGCCCCGGTGTATCAATGAGGTTCAACAGATAATTTTTGTAATGGAGCGTAACTGGATGGGATTTGATGGTAATGCCTTTTTCGCGTTCCAAATCCATGGAATCGAGCAATTGGTCTTGCATCTTGTGCTTATCCACCGTTTGGGTCATTTCCAATAGGCGATCCGATAGCGTCGTTTTCCCATGATCCACATGGGCAATGATACAAAAGTTGCGAATTGAATCCTCCATTATGCTTGTATCATAAATGAAAAACCGGCATTAAGCATCAAAAATTTTACGCAAGCGTGCTGGATCAATGGCTTACGTTAACGCGTTTAAAACGTCTGGGGTCGCGGCGCTTTTGATGCACAGCCGCGGTTCGGTGCGCTTGGCTAAGCCTGCAAGGACATTGCCTGGGCCGCATTCAAACCCTACTTCGAATTCCAACGTGCTGAGGTAGCGCAAACAGGCTTCCACTTGAATCGTTTGCGTCACTTGCGTCACGAGTGCTTTGCGAATACTTTCTGGGTCTGAAATAGGTTTGCCGGTTGTGTTGGAAATAACCGGAAAACTTGGCGTTTTAAATGGAATAGGGGCTAAAAACTCCTCAAATCCCTTGCTGGCAGATTGCATCCATCGAGAATGATAACCCCCAGCGGTTTTTAAAAGAATTGCGCGCTTAAACCCACGTTCTTCCGCTACAAACCGTGCCTTTTCCAGATCTTCCAATAAACCCGATACAGCGGTTTGACCCGGACAATTGCGGTTGGCAATATCTAAATTAAAATCGGTGCATAATTGCTGCAATTGCTCTTCGCTTCCTCCGATCATGGCTAACATGCCGGTAGGATGCTCCCCGCAAGCAATTTGCATCAACCGACTACGTTCGGCAACAATCCGCAATCCGGTTTCAAAATCCCATACGCCGGCACTCGCATAAGCGGTTACGACCCCTAAACTGATTCCGGTTGCCGCTACTACCGTATGCGTTTGCTTGAGCTGCTCCGCAATCGCGTACCCCATAACGTACAAAGCCGGTTGGCAGATGTACGTTGCTTGGAGCTTATCCTCAGGACCGTTGAAACAGAGGTCGCTCAGATTGTATTGAAATTGACAGTGGGTTTTCAACACCTGATCCGCTTGGTCGAAAAAGGATCGCACAGAAGCGTTGGATTGGTACCATTCTTGCCCCATCCCAACAGCTTGTGCACCTTGTCCCGGAAACAATAACGCTACGTTCATAAGCGGGTTGCGATCCAATCTTAGAGCTGAGCTAAATGCGGAATTCCGTTTTCAAAAGCTTCAGCAACTTCCCCTTTGATTAATGGCGCTGCATACTTAACCATGGAGTAGTTAACCGATAACCCATCAGCTGTAATCCAATCGACTGGGAAGAATTTTGTTCCGTTTTCCATATCTTTGAACGGGACAAAGTCGATGTCGCATAAAGCATCTTTGCGGTTTCCTTTTACCAAGATAGCTGCCTTTCCGCTGACTCCATCCATCAAAGCTTTTATGGTTTCCGTTCCGCAGTTAACCGCATTGTCTTGGTCTTGCTTCGAAATAAAGTGCGATAAAGCTTGGGTGTATAAGTTACATTGAGTCCCATAGGTTACCAGTTTAAGGTTGTCCTGAATGAGGTACTCAAGATAGGTCTTTACCGAGCCATAATGTTGGATATCTAACGGTTGACCATCCGCATCAATCAATTGAGAGCTGGTAACAATCGTCAGTGGGGTGTTAGGACGGCGTTTGGCACGTACTTTATCCAAAAACGTTGCGCTTTCAAACGGTTGCTCCGGTAAGCATACCACATAGGGCAACTCATTCATATCGCTCGTTTTGCTGGACTTGATTTGCGATAGAATTGTACCGGCTGGAATCCAACCATTTTTGCACCCATCAATTTCAAAAATTCCAACAGGGATGCGTTCTTCCGCCAGCATCTTTTTGAACGAAATCAGGCTGGCATTTAAAAACTTTAGAACGCTGCCGTAACCAAGGCTGTAATCCGTAATCGGTAGGTCATTGTGATTGGATTGAGGGGCAACCAATACCTGCAAGGGATAATGAGCTGCTTCAGCTGCTTGCAGTAATTGTTGGCTCCAGATCATCGAACTTTGATTGCCAATAACCGCGACCCATTTAATGTTGTTTTTCGATAAATTTTCGACCATTTGATGGAAAACTTCATCGTTGGGAGCAAATCCATCGCTTTCATGCTTTAAGGCATAACCGGAGGTAGAAAGGAGGTTTTGAACCGTTTTTTGTGGCAAATCGGCTAAGGGGATCCAATGGGCACTAGCTATTCCTTCGAACCCATCATAGGCTCCATAAATCTCTTCGATCGCTTCATGCTGTAATGCTTCATTCAGTAATCCGTAGAGGATGGAATTGCCAACTACACCCGACAGACCTGATTGTAAAATAAGTAAATTTCCAGATTCCATGTATTTATAGACTATGCAATAAGTGCGCCGTTTTTCAATTTTTTTATGAAAAAAACTTGCGTTTTATTTTTGAAAATACTTGCGAACTGCCTTAAGTAAAAAACCTTAGGCGAATGCAGAAAAGCTGGCGCACCTTAAGGGAGTCGAACCCCCAACCTTCTGATCCGTAGTCAGATGCTCTATCCAATTGAGCTAAAGGTGCTTGTTAACCAACGACTTACTTGATAATTTATCAAAAATGAGATGGGATGTTTGTCAATTAAAAAGCATGCAGTTTCTGTATTCTGTTAAATTTTAATGAGCCTAGAATCATTTATTATCTACGCATTGGATTTTGAAGGCAGCTTAACAACTGGTGTTTTGGAATACGGCTGGGTCGGAATTGATTCTCAACGCGGGATTTTTACCTCCACAACCGGATTTTGTAAGAATAAAAAGCATATTCCAGAGCAGGATTTTCAGGTGCACCAAATTAAAGCTCAGCGTTTGGCAAACTGTCCGGATTTTGCTGCCATTGTGCCGCAATTGGTAGCGCTGCGTAAAAATTATTTTTTTTGCGCCCATAATGCGATTTTTGAGCATACGCTCTTGAGTTCTTACGTACCCATTGTGTTTTCGGGTAAGCAACTTCCTGAGTTTCCGTCCAACCAATGGGGGCCGTGGGTCGATACCTATGGTTTGTATAAAAATGCGGTGAATCAGCCATCGTATAACCTGCAGGATTTAGTGCAGGTTATGAGATTACAGGAGGTGTTAAATGCCTTAGGGGAGCGCTTTTGCCCTGCTGACCGTCGCCATTACCACTGCGCTTTGTTCGATGCCTTGGGATGCGCGCTTTTAGCGTTAAATTTTATTCGCGAGCATCCCGAGCTGTCCCTGTTTGCTTTGCTGCGCGCGAGTGGTTCAGCGGCGAATGCAGATTCGATGGCTCAATTGAGGTTGTTTCGGTAAGCGTAGCGACCTGTAGGGCGCAGGTGAACTGTAATCCTTGATTGCACAACCCATTGCGTTGAAAGGTGCACTGTTGAACCCAAATAGGTAAGTTGGAATGTGCGAGCGCTTCCAATAATGGATAGCAGTCGAGATGGAGCACAAACCCTGTGATGGTTACTGGATGGCGAAAAACTCTGGGTCGAAGCGGATCGGGGGTAGCAGCTCCCCATTGCATTTCTTGCAGGAGTACAGCCTTAAACAGGGATTTTAACGCCTGCTGGGATTGTTGAAGCTGCATGTAGGATTTCCAAGGAAAGATTTTTTCCCGATAACTGGTGTTGAGGGCATTCAATTTAGCAGGAGTAGAAGCCATGACCAACTGGGTTGAACTTAAACGGTGGATGCGAATCCACTTGCTTAAGCCGCTACCCATAAGCCATAGGTTGATGAGGATGAGCAGGATGATGGAAATCAACTTTTTCATTTGTTTTCGACTGAAATTTTCCAAGTAAATTCATGGCCGATGGGATGCAAGGGCTTGAGAATCAATAATGGTGGTGCATGAGCGCCGCTGCTTGGCTTTAAGATTTTTTTGAAATTTTGCTTATCCATTAAGGTTCGCCCCTTAACGGTAATTTGGGATGTTTTTGCATTCCAAGAGAGATAGTCGATGCGCGTGTTCGAGGATAGGGGTTGTAAACGCTGGAGATAATGAAGGTAGGTTTTGGGTAAGGCCGTACGGGATTTATTGTCAGCCTCTATTTGCTTCATGTGAGCCTTTAGGTCTTGCGTTTGCTGTTGATATTGATTCAGCAGCGCAACCTGTTGCCCTTGATGATTCAGTTTGTGGTTCAATAGGCTATGCAGGAGCAGCAACAGAAAGAACAGCGCTAGGTTGGCGATTAACAGCTTACGTCCAAATTTGCTTAGGATGGACTCTACCAAAGGCGGAAGTTTTAGGTTTTGTAACGGGTTTTTGAGCGCTGGATCGGTAAAGTTCAACGGTAAAAGTTCCGCGTTTGCTGCGGATGATAGGTAGCGCAAAATTCCGCTGTAAATTACTTGGTTGTCGATGGGGAGTTGATCGCCTGAGAATTCAGGAACTGCATCGATCAGGCGATACCGTTCATCGTTTTGGCATAATTGTCGTAGTTCGGGATGCAAAGTACCGACGATGGTAATGCGTCGAGAATGGGCATTTTGGGGATAGGATGAGATGAGTTGGGGAATTAATCGATGCGCATGGGGTTGCGTTGTATAAAATTCAACTAGGTCGATGGATTGTGGTGCTTTGTACAACAAACGGTAGCGGTGGGGTTCCATGAATAGGGTGATGGAAGCCGATTCATACGTATCCAACGTATTAAAGTAATTTAAGTGCCCCGTTAACGAGGTTAGGCAGTAAGTGGGATGAAAGGCTTTATAGAGGTAACGTAAATCATGCTTTCGAATGAGTTGCACACAGTATTGTCGCTCATTCAATTGCGTATAGGTGTAACAATAGGAACGTAGGTTGAGCCTAAAGTGCTTCAAGAGGTAGCGATGCAGTTGTTGAATCAACGAAAAACGTCCATCGGATGGAAGCTCTAAGAAGAAGCACAGTCCCATTTCGTCTGGAATAATCAATACCCTAGGGATGGAAGGGAAATGGGTATTTAAGGCCTGCGCGACCGCCGGAACTTGCTGCTTCCACGCTTTAAGAGGCAAGGGTTCCGTATAAGTATGGACGGTTAACGTTTGTTGATTAAATGCATTAAGAGTAAGTAATACAGCCTGTAACTGCGTGCGGTGGCTATCAATAATTAATAATTTACCGGACACTCTATCTTTACTGAAAATTATTTCTTAATAAAGTAAATGACTTATTGTTGGAAGGGGCAAATCTTAAAGTTTATAAGGTTGCCTATGCTTATCGGATGGTTTAGAACCTTAGCCATAAGAGACTATCCTTATTTATTGAGTGATTTCATGCGTCTATGGACCCTCTAACAGCTACCCAATCAGTTAAAGATTTTGATTTAAAACCGAAAGACTTATGTGCGTATTTGGATCGCTATGTTGTAAAGCAAACAGAGGCTAAAAAAGTGCTGTCCGTAGCGATTTGCGACCACTACAACCATGTGCGTCAATGCTTACAGTCACCGGATAAACAGGATCAACTGTACTATAAACAAAACATCTTGGTTTTAGGCCCAACAGGGGTTGGAAAAACGTATTTGATCCGTAACATTGCTAAGCGCATAGGTGTTCCGTTTTTAAAAGCAGATGCCACGAAGTTTTCAGAAACCGGCTATATGGGCGGTGATGTTGAAGATTTGGTGCGGGATTTAGTGAAAAGCGCTAATGGAGATGTGGATTGGGCGCAGTATGGTATTATTTACGTTGATGAGGTTGATAAGATTGCCTCAACCCCTACGCAAGGTAAGGATGTTTCTGGGCGTGGCGTTCAGGTCAATTTGTTGAAGTTGATGGAGGATACCGATGTCAATTTGGTGACTCCGACCGATATGCTGGGTCAGATGCAAGCGATGATGGCTATGCAACGTGGCGATACACCCCGCAAAACCGTGATCAATACCCGCCATATCTTGTTCATTTTTAGTGGAGCGTTCGATAAATTGTCTGAAATCATTGAGCGCCGTTTAAATAAAGGAACCATTGGCTTTGGTGTATCGCAAGATGCTACTCATGAAACCAACATCTTACATCAGGCGGTCACTCAGGATTTTATCAAATACGGCTTTGAGCCAGAATTTATCGGTCGTATTCCCACGCGTGTGACGTGTGAGCCGTTGAACAAGGAGGATTTAGCGCGCATCCTGACCGATACCGAATGTTCCATTTTGAAACAAGCACAGGAAGCGTTCGAGGGGTATAACATCAATATGGAGATTACCCGCGAAGCCATTTATGAGATTGCAGCGCGTGCAGAGGCAGAAAAAACAGGGGCGCGCGGCTTAATGACGATTTTTGAACGGATTTTGCGCCATTTTAAGTTCGAACTTCCCTCGTCGGGTATTCATTTTTTTGAGGTTAATACGGATACTGTAGCCGATCCTGATAAGGCCTTAAAAGATCTGTTATTAACCCATTTGTCTCAAGGGCAAGAGGAGCGCTTGGCAGCCATTCATGCTTATGAACGAGAGTTTGTTGAAAAGCATGGGTTAAAAATTCAATTTTCGAACGATGGGATTCAGGAACTGATTAAGCAGAGTATTGCTCAGGATAGGTCTATAGCGGATTTATGCCATAACCTGTTTCAGGATTTGGGTTATGGACTGAAATTGATGTTTCCTAATGGTACCAGCGAGCCGTTTGTCATTGATGCATCGCTGGTTTTAAATCCGCAAAAAACATTGTCTGGCTTGATCCAAAAAAATTATAAAGCCATTAAGCAGGAGCCTACAGACCCTAAAAACGCTAAACATTAAAGGAACATTATGGAGTTAAAAACGATTGCAAACGAATACCGTGGGTTGTGTTTCGACATGATTGCTCAAGCAAATTCGGGGCATCTGGGGCTTCCGTTGGGATGCGCTGAGTGCGTTGCGGTTTTGTTTGGCAAATTTTTACGCTATTTACCTAAAAATCCGCGTTGGTTAAATCGCGATCGTTTTGTATTGTCGGCAGGGCATGGCAGCCCTTTGCTTTACGCTGCTTTGTACTTAAGCGGTTACGATATTTCCTTAGAGGATTTGAAGACCTTGCGTCAAATGGGCAGTAAGGCTACCGGCCACCCTGAATTTGGAGTAACCTCAGGGGTTGAAACCACCACAGGGCCTTTAGGACAAGGCATTGGGAATGCAGTAGGCATAGCGTTATCGCAAAAAAAATGTGCGGCTTGGTTCAATACGCCGGATGCCCCAATCTTTGATGCTTGTACGGTATGTTTGTGCGGTGAAGGTTGCTTGCAAGAAGGAATGGGGCAGGAAAGCATTGCATTGGCGGGCTTATGGCAATTGGATAATTTGATTTTACTGTACGATTGCAACAAAGTGACGTTGGATCGGCCGAGCGCATGTTCTCAAAATGATGATGTCCGTAAACGGTTTGAGTCGATCGGTTGGGATGTTTTTGAGGTCGATGGCCATGATTGTACGGCTATTGAAGCACAGTTGAACCATTGTCGTTCGTTGCGCGGTAAACCTAAATTGATTATTTTAAACACCGTAATTGGTTATGGCCTGAAAGTGGCAGGTACCTCCAAAGCGCATGCAGCGGAAGGACTTAAGGATGGAGTTCAGGCCAAGGCTATCTGGGGATTGGATCCTGAAAAATCATTTTTTGTTTCTGAAGAAACGCGGCGTTTTTTTGAAAAACGCGAAGGGCAATTGCAGAAAGCGTACAATGAGTGGGCGTCGCTATTTGAAACTTGGACAGCGGCAGAACCCGACAAAGCCCGTTTGTTGGGCAGCAAACCTAGTTTGAAGCTAAAGGATTTTGCCATCCTCCCGTCGCTTAGACGTTCGATTGAAATACGAGCCTGCATGGGTGCTTTATTGAATGAGTATGCCCAACAAGCACCGTTGTTTTTATCAGGCAGTGCGGATGTGTTTGCTTCTACCAAAACCTATTTAACGCAAGGCGGGGATTTTGCTCCTGATAATCTAAAAGGCAGCAATCTATTCTTTGGCGTGCGCGAACATGCGATGGGAGCCATCATGAACGGTATTACCTATGATGGAATTTTTAACGTATGTGGTTCGGCATTCTTGGTTTTTTCGGATTACTTAAAACCGGCGTTGCGGGTAGCGGCTATGGCGCATTTGCCGGTTTGGTATGTGTTTACGCACGATTCTGTTTCGGTTGGCGAGGATGGACCAACCCATCAGCCGATTGAACAAGTATGCGGTATGCGTTCGATGCCTAATGTACGTGTGTTTCGACCGGCAGATGTGGATGAATGCGTTGCGTGCTTACAACAAGCGTTGGATGTTCCGGAAGGACCCAGCGTGTGGGTGGCTGCTAAACAAGAACTGCCGTATTTATCCACCGTGCCTAGTCAGGATAAGTTGGAGGGTGCCTATAAAGGGGGATATATTATTTTAAAAGAAACGGACGCCTTACGATGCATCCTGATTGCAACGGGAAGCGAGGTTGATTTAGCGCTAAAAACAGCTCAGCAATTAGGCACAGGCGTTCGTGTGGTGTCTATGCCTTGCTGCGAAGTGTTTTTGCAGCAACCTGAAGCTTATCAAGAGCGTATTTTGCCATCCGATTGTACGTGCAGGATAGCAATTGAAGCAGGTTCTGCTTTGCCATGGTATCGATTTGTGGGGCTAAAGGGGAAGGTTATTGGAGTAGACCAGTTCGGCAAAAGCGCGCCAGCTGGCGCGCTGCGCCAGCATTTGGGATTAACCCCAGAAGCATGCGCTCAAGCCATTCAGCAGTATTTAAGCACTCATCAGGCGTAAGCGGTTAGTTATACGCAATTGTTGGCCAATGCATTTTCAGTGTCTTGGACTCCTTCCATGACCTGTTGGCCTTGTTCTTCGATTAACAACATGTCCTTAATGAATTCTTCCACTGATTTTACGATCATATCAATAAACTTGGATAGAGTTTGAATTTCTTTATCCATTGTAACCATCTTAACTTGATATTCCGCGATCTTTTTTTCTAGTTCAGCTAGCTCCATTTGATCGGCTCCTTGAAGGATGCTAAAAGTTCCGTTAACGACTGAATTTGTGCATGAAAGTCCTGTGGAAATCATCTTTAGAAGGGTACCGAATTTTTCCAGATCCTGAGGACTTAGCTTAAAGGAACAAATAGAACTTACAAGTCCTACTGCTGCACCAACGCATCCGATAATGGTAGACGCTAAGGATAGTTTTGCTGCGAGTTCCTTATTATTCGTGCATAGAGAGGCGATGGTTAATGCGGAAGCGGTTGTACAAAGGACGGCACTTGAAATCGCCATAGTGGTTACGGCAACAGCTAAGGGCGTAGCGGCTCCAAAGGTAACGACCGTTACTACCGCTGCAGCGATAGCAGCAATAGCTCCGAATATAGCGCCAAATATACCGCGTCTTTTTGCCTTACGCGCTGCTTCTGCACGTTTTCTTTCTGCTTCTACTTGATCAGTAGTTGACTTAGTCTGATCTTTAATAAATTTCTGTTGTAGCTCATTGCGGGAATTAATTTTCTCTCTAAGCGTCTCCTTTAAAACAGCGATCAGTTTTGATTTAGCTTGTAGGGTTAATAAAGTACAGAGGTAATCTAAATCTTCGCCTTCAAGGAGATTGGTACTTGGAGTTGATGAATTATTGTTGAGTGCCTGAATTTTACTGAGGCAAGCTTTAGTAAATTCATAAAAAGTTGTGTTGGACGATACCCCGATTTGTTGGGCAACTTCCGCAGACACTGTTATTGGGGTAGCCATTACATCTGCTAAAGAAGTGGTTGGGGCTTTCAACGTAGGGTTTTCGAATATTCCCTGAGCGTAGCTTTGGTCTTCAATTACCGATATAAACGATATTCCAGTTTTTGTTAGGTGGTGAGTTTTAGCAACGTTTTGAGTTGATTCCGTGGATACGTCATCCGTTGGCAACTCATTCGCTTGCATGGGGTTTGCAGTAATAGATGGATCTAGGTCAAGAGGCATAAAATTAGGCTTTTTTGTTTAGGATGGTACGAAGGTTGTTAGCACGTTTTAAGAAAGAAGCGGTATCCGGATGGGATTTAACGGGTTCCTCTTTCGCAAGGCACTCGATTGCTTCACAACATTTAATAGCGGGTTGGAATTGCCCTAGTTTGCAAAATTCTTCAGCTAAATGTAAAAAGTAAGCAAGATTTTCAGGGGCAATAAAGGTTAAGGCACAATAAATGAGCAGCGCGTCTCTATGTTGCTTTAAGTGATGATAAGTGGCTGCAAGACCTTCTAAATACTTTGTTTGTTGTGGATCGTACACACTTAAGATGCTAAAGATACGACAAGCGTCCTGATATTGTTGTTTTTGAAAAAAATCATAGGCGGTAGCATACAGCATATCTTGATGCTGCTGTGGAACGGGAATGATATCTTTTACTTGCAATTTGCCTGTGGATAGGAGGTGCCCTGTGATTAAGCTGCGGGTGATTGCTTCATCGCTAAGATTAACCTTTGGACCTAACACCGCCTTAATTTCGTTGCGGATACATTGGGTAAGTGAGATAGACATAAGATTTATATTTTATTAACGACCTGATTGTACATGAGATTAAGCTTTTTAATGCAATTAGCTGCATTTGATTCAAAATTGCTTATTTTATTACGATAGTTTGAAACCGTTTTTTGCGTGGAGGTTACTTCTGTATTGATGTTTTCAATGGTGGTTTGGTAGTCGGTGGTCCAACATTTTACCAAAGCAGTCCAGCTACCTTGGTTGTCGTTTTTATAGTTGTTCCAAGTGTTTTCAGAACCTGCGTATTTTTCAACCAATATATCGGCAATATTTAAGCGATTGGTTTCTAATTCTTTAGGCAAATTATTCTGTTCAGGCTCGTACAAAACATAGATCGAATCAAGGTTTCCTTTGTTCCATATGGTTCCTTTATTATTGTGGCGGCAATGGAAACACGCTGGATAAACATGTGGGTATCCTAGAACAGCTTGTGTGGCACAACCTATTCCAACGGTGCATGGATCGGTTTTTTTGTATCCTTGTTGTATCAACCGATTATATTCGTCTTGCGTCATATATCCCCATTGAGGTGCTTTCTCTAAAGTACATGCTTGCCCTTTTGAGTAATCGAACAAATGGTCATAATAATAAGGGTAATTGTTTCCTGCTCCTGTTACGTGCTGGAAAAACTTTTGGATGGTATCATTATCGGCCTTGAGCAATAGATAATTGTTTGTTGCAGTATGATGGTCGTCGGCTGTTGGGGTATTACAGACACCTTGTAATACAATGTAGGTATCGGTTGAGTTATTGATGGTCATCTCTATGGATGTACGGGTAATGTTGGCTCCCAGATAACGTAGCACGCAATACGCATCATTGGTGATACTAGCGTTACCATTGGCCTGACTTTGATTAAGTGCCTGAAAACCGCGATTAGCAAGGTTGAGGTAAAAGTTTAATGCTTTAATGCGCCGTTGTACCATTTTAGTTACGGAAAGCAACGCATTGACTTTTGTTTCCATAAACAAAGCAAGTGCGTAAAGAGCGTTGTAGTGTTTGACTAAATAACCGATAAAAAACAATTCTACATTGCCGATTTCCTCTGTATCTTTTACGTAATCGGTTGATAGGGGAGTTGGAATGCAAGGAATTCCTGTTTTGGGATTGTTGGGGAGTACAGAACGTTCACCGTTTAGGGTGTAATACAAAATAATGTATTTAAGCCTATCGAGTAAGGTAAGTTCGTTAAAAAGGGCGATGGGAGAGGTTTGGGTCTGAAATTCATTCCAATATGCATTTATTTCCACCTGAGCGTCAGGATCAAAGCGGTCAGTTAAGATTTTTTCTACTTCCCCCTCTTCATTTCTCCGTTCAACGTAATAGGTATCGATCACTACCACATCAGGGTAGTAATACTTTTGGGTTTGTATGGCGCGTAAGGTTGCTAGCGATTTGGCATCGTCGGCTGTGATTTTGGAGGTAAATTCTTGGGTTAGATCAAGTTCCTTTGTGTTGTATTGTGTAAATGCTCGATTGGATAATAAGGGAAGTTTTTCTTCACCAAACCATAGTTCATAAGCAAAGGTTCTTACATTGCCTGAGTTAACTACATAATATTCCGAAAAGGCTTTGGTTGATTCTTTTGCTTGCGATTCTAGAATGCTTAATGTGTTTAGGCATGGGATGGCTTCTTGATCCGTAGCCTCCGCATCAATTAACCCCTTTAAGGCATCCAATTCTACTTTTGCTTGGTCGATGAGAGTATAGAGTGAGTTTGCTTGATTGACTGCGTCCCGTATGTGATCTTTGTAGGCTTTGTTCCCTAACAAACAGGTTTCTTCAGGTAGGGGCAGGGGATTATCGTCAAGAATGTTTTGAAGCTTTAAGGGGAAACCATAAGTATGCCCACTGACGGGTTGAATGACTGTGTTGAACTGCTTGAGGATATTGTCCCTAATTTTTTCGTAAGAGCCTTTGGTTGTTACGTTCCCGAATAATTCTACGTAATGGGTATACAGTTTCCTAATGTCCTCTAGGCTATTGACGGGATTAGGCACAGCACGATTTGGTAGGACATGAATCGGATTGGCCTGTAAGGGTTGCGCTAATTGATTCGGTAGAATGGGACCTATTGCCATGGAACAGAATGAATAACAGCAGGATTTGTGCCATTGGGTGACAATGGGCTGCGATAAAATGTTTTTGACAAAAGGGTAGCTGTGGGCGTATACTACCTCCATAAAATGGAAATTTTAGTTAAAATCGATGGTGCCCGGGAAAGTATTTAATAAATATCCTAGACGATTCCCCATGAAGGATAGGGGGCCTCGAAGAAACGAGCAAATTCGTTCATCTAGCGTACGTGTTATAGGAGCAGATGGTCAGCAGATTGGAGTGCTAAGCATCCAAGACGCTTTGTCGTTAGCACAACGTTCTGGGTTAGATTTGGTGGAAATTTCTCCCAATGTACAGCCGCCTGTTTGCAAAATTATCGAATGGGGTAAGTATAAGTACGATTTGGAAAAGAAGCGTAAATCGCAAAAAGCGACCATCGCTAAATTAAAAGAAGTTAAATTGGGTGTTCAGATCGAAGAAAACGATTTCCGTATTAAATTAAGAGCTGGTGAGCAATTCCTCTATGAAGGAAATAAGCTTAAAATTTCGTTGTTTTTGCGCCGATATCAGATGCCGTTGAGTGCGCGCGGAAGAGAGTTGGTACAAAAGATGGTTAATGCGCTAACCAATGTTGGGTCTCCCGATGGATCGATTGCGCAAAATGGTCCGAATATTTCTGTCCTATTATCTCCGCTACCCAAAGAAAAACGGGTTTTGGTGCATAATACTCCCAGAGCTTAATAGTGCGTCGCGAACTTTATTTGATTTTGGTTAGCTTGGTGGCTTGGTTATGCCCGTTGGGTATTGTCCAAGGAACCCCCTTTGGCATGACCGCTTCGGAGCCTATCCCTGCTAATGCTTGGGTTGCAATTGATACCTTTGCTAAAAGGCACCAGATTCAATGTCGTTTGGTCAGCAACCAAGTGATTTTAACGAAAAACGGCCATCGTATGGTGTTAACGCCGGGTAGCAATCAGGTGCTGTTGGATGGCATTAAAATTTTTTTAACCTATCCGATGGAAGGCGGACGCGTCGGAGGTATGCCAACGCGAATGGCTGAATGTCGGGTGCGTCAGTTGGATGTCCATTATTATTTGCGGCCTTTGTTTGGATTGAATCTGAAGCAAAAGCGGAAAACCCGTACGGTTGTGATTGACCCTGGCCATGGTGGACGTCAGGATGGCACGATTCAGCATGGGGTTAAGGAGAAGGATTTGACCTTAAAAACGGCTTTGCAAGTAGCCAGTAAATTGAGGACGTTGGGGTATAAAGTGTATTTAACCCGCCAAGATGATCGAGATATATCCTTGGATGATCGTGCGAATTTAGCCGCTAACTATAAAGCAGATGCCTTGGTATCCATTCATTATAATTCAGCACCTAGTTTATCTGCGCGAGGAATTGAAACCTATGTATTTCATTTGTATGGGCAGCCGGGTACGCACAGTGCGCCATCTTCGGACGATTTTATGCCGGGCTATGCCTATCCTTTTAACGACCAAAGTCGGTGCTTAGGATGGTGCATCCAAAAACGGATTATTAACGCATTAAGGATGCAAGACCGTGGGGTTCGAAGCGAGAATTTGAAGGTGTTGCGGTTAAGCGCCTGTCCATCGGTTTTGGTGGAATGTGGGTTTTTAAGCAATGCGCAAGAGTGCAAACAGTGCGCATCCCCTGCCTACCAAAGAACTTTGTCCGACGCGATTGCACAAGGAATCCATCGGTATTTTATGGATTTTTAATGGCGGTTCCAAGGACATCGCCCATGTGCGCGTAGAGCTCCAAACCGTGTTGAGTGCAATTGATTAAGTCAGGCGCCAATTGTATCCGTTGGGCTTCGAACAGCAGAATGATAGTTGAGCCGCCGAAAGCAAAATATCCTTTTTCGTCGCCTTTGCGGTAGCATTGGTTGGGCTGAAAGGTTTCTTGTAGGCTACCGATGCAGCACGCTCCTACTTCAATCATGGCGATTAACCCATAGCTTTGGGTTTGTATGACGGTAAGGCAGCGCTTGTTTTCAGCAAAAATGCGCCAATTGTGCTGAAGCGCGGTTGGATTAACGGAATACAATAGCCCCTGAATCGCTTTGGGGGCTTGAGGAATTCCATCGCAGGGAAAATGAAAACGGTGATAGTCGATGGGCGCTAGGCGGCTAATAACACAGGTTCCTTGGTGAAAATGCTGAGAGAGGGCATCATCTTGCAGTAGTTTTTTTAAGGAAAACGAGGTGCCTTTTATGAAAAAACGTTGGGTATCGGTTAGCGTTTGAAAACCCAAATGCCGTCCGTCGCAAGGAAAACAAAGGGCATTGGGGGTTGGATCAATGGGACGCTGCTCTGGTTTGAATTTTCGATAGAAAAAATCATTGAAATGAGTATAGGCTTCTGGCGCTTTTTCAAACGCATTTAAGTCGATATGGTACCGCTTTGCAAAGGGCACAATGTGCTTTTTAGAGCGGCGGGTTGACATCCACCACCCAATGCAGCGCGAGGTTATGGGTTTGATGAGGAATAAACGGAGTATAATCCGCCCTAATGGGGTGCCATAGAGATACTTGAGTAAACGATGGCTGGGCGTTGATTCGGATTCAATGACCTGCGTGTATCGATTGTAATACAACATGTCGAGTCCATTAGTAGCGTTGTACACGACGCGTTAACTTCTTTTCGAAGAAACGAGAGAGACGGGTAAACGGCAATCCGAGTAATAGATAAAAGATTCCAACCAAAATTCCTAGCCAGAGATAATCAAATCGAGAAGCCGCTAATAATTGATAGGTGCGCGTTAATTCAATGATGGTAATCATGGATACCAACGAGGAATCTTGCATGAGCATGATGAAATCGTTCGTAATCGGAGGCAATACCGTGCGGACGGTTTGCGGAAATACTACATATCGCAAGGCTTGATTATGAGTCATTCCTAGAGCGCGCGCAGCTTCCATTTGCCCCACCGGTATGGACAAAAAGCCTGAGCGGAAAATTTCTGCTTCATAAGCGGAATAGTTGATTGCGAGCCCTATGATCGCGGCAATAATGGGATTGAGGATTACGAAGGGTTCGAAGCTTTTGGGTAAATAAGGCGCTAGGTTGGGGAGTCCGTAAAAGATGATAAACAACTGCACCAACAAAGGAATTCCGCGGACAATTTCAATATAAACAGCGGCTAGTTTTTGCAAAGGAGTGGCTGCATAGGTACGCATCATGGCGATTCCAAAGCCCAATAGGAGCGCTAGCAGCATAGCTGTAAATGAAATTCCGAGCGTAATAAGCGCTGCTTGTGCAAAAAGCGATAGGGCATGGAGGTAAAAATGCTCATCATTTGCTTCCGATTGTAGGCTGCTGGTATAACTTTTTAGAGCCGTTGCTTTGTCGAATGACGCATGGGTGGTCTTAAAGTAGGCTGCTGTTTCGGCGTTCCATAATCCCCAACGTTCATAAATGGCTTGTAGCGTGCCGTTGTCTTTTAACGCCTGAATGGCTTCGTTTATTTGCTTTAACAACTCAGGGTCGTTATTGCGTACAACCGCACAATAAGGGCATTGAGCGATTTTATCTTCTAGCAGCCGTACCGATGAGTCGATGAGGCTATAATAGAATGATTCGGGGTATTCCAATAACACACAGTCAATGCGTCCGTTCTTTAAATCATCGTAAGCTTTTGCTTCATCATCATACACAACCGCTTGAGCCCCAGAAAGCAATTTAACGGCTTTTGCACTATGATCGGTGGCTTTTAAAATTCCTATTTTGCAATGCACGCAGTCTGAAAACCGTAAGAAACGGGAGGAAGCGCGTACCGTTGCGGCTAAAGTGGTAATAAAATAGGGTTCCGATAATGCAATATGCGCTTTTTGTGCTTTGTTAGCCCAACTATTCCGTTGCATCCCATTGATCACTATATCGTATTGTCCGCGTTGCAACCCTGGGATAAGCATTTCATAGTCGTTTTGGATGAATTCCAAATCCCGTTGCAGATAATCCGCAATAGCTTTTACTATTTCGTGCTCAAACCCCGTTAGTTTGGTTGAATCCTTAACGTCGTAAAAGATTTGAGGAACCCCAGATTCTGCATCGCCTCCCCAACGCAATACCGCGCGTTCAGCGTTTAGAACCTGTAAATTGAGCAATAAACCAACAAAAACTCCTTGGATGATACGTTTCATTTACATGAATTTTTTAAGGAATTGCCGCGTGCGTTCATCTTTAGGATTGATGAAAATCTCATCCTCATCCGAAATCTCAATGAATTGCCCCTGTTCCATATAAATAATGTAATCCGATGCGTCTTTTGCGAAACGCATTTCGTGGGTCACAATGATTTGCGTCATGCCTTCTTGATCCAAGGTGCGCATAACATCCAAAACTTCGTCTACGCGCGTCGGGTCAATGGCTGATGTGGGTTCATCGTACAACATTACTTTGGGGGATAGTGCCAACGCGCGCGCGATGGCTCCTCGTTGTTGCTGACCCCCAGATAATTGTACTGGGTACCGATGAGCAATGGCTTTTAGGCCTACTTTATCCAAAAAATTAAGGGCAATCGCTTCCGCTTCGTCGTAGCTCTTATGCTGAACTACCATTGGGGCTAGCATAACGTTTTGCAATAGGGTTTTGTGCGGAAATAGATTGAGCGCCTGAAATACCATCCCTACGTGTTGCCGCAATGCATGCGCTGTGTTGCTGAATTGGGCATCGGATTTATCAGCTTTCGCTTTAGGACTGCGCGCTAGGGTTATTCCGTCGATTTGTATAAAACCAGAATCGAGAATTTCCATCCCATTAAGGCATCGCAAAAACGTGGATTTACCGCATCCTGATGGCCCAATAATGGATACCAAATCTCCTTCTTCAATCGATACATCGATGGATTTTAAGATTTGTTCTTGATGGTAGTTTTTAACTAAATTACGAACCTGAATTAACGGCGCTACGGAATGCGTAATTCCCATTGACATAGACACTCACTCCTAAATCTCATTGTTCAACTTATGTTCTACTTAATAAAACCTGGAGCGAGCGATGGGGTTCGAACCCACGACATCTACCTTGGCAAGGTAGCGCTCTACCTCTGAGCTACGCTCGCAATTGTATTAACAATGGATGAAAGTACCGGATGTCGTCAAGCCTGTTTCGCAAATTTTTATCATTTTGCGCTTTTTTATGATCAACAGGGCAGGTTTGTTCGCTTTGTTCCTATAAAAGCTTGACATTCAGAGCTATATTCTGTAACATAAACTTGAATGTTCATGCAGGTGTAACAGAATAGAAATTATTTTATAAAATTTTCATTCTAAGTCAAGCCAAAAGTGATTGCGGAGCCGATTCATTAAGTTAGGTTTCGACTCTAATTCCTACCGATTTTTGTTGATTTTTTGTTATTGAGCCCCTGAGTGTTTAAGACTTTGTACGTTCTGAATATCCCTATGGAGGGCGGCGTATTTAAGCGATGATGGGATATTTTTTGAGGTTTAGTTAAGCACGAATCAATAAAAGCTTGATATAATAGAGACAGTTAATTATAATATATTAATTGATAAAAGTCTCTATTTCTGTGCAAGAAAATAGTACTTAATTAATCTTAATTAGTCAAGCATCAATTATAAAGGGTTGGCGAACAACCCATGGGATGCTTTGCGGTTTTCTTTGGGTAAGTTTTAAATTGATATTTTTGGATTAGCTACAATGGGGCTTATGAGATAAAAAGCTTGACATTATAGGGATTGTTTAGTAAATTAACTTTAATCAACGTACTCTTTCCAACTCCTACATATAAATAATACAACATAACCTTTACTCTGTCAAGCAAAAATGATGCGAAGACCGAGTGATGGGTTTTTGCCGATTTTTTC
>JAKSVZ010000010.1 GCA_024407725.1 Opitutales bacterium | reverse complement strand
AACAAACTTAAGCGAATTGATTTTAATGATGGCAGTTCTGAGTTGTATGATTACGCAAACATTAAAATCGGGCAGCAATTAAGCAAAATCGATGGGGTTTCGCAAGTTCAGGTATTCGGGGTACCGCGAGCCGTTCGCGTCCATTTAGATAACCGTAAATTGCAGCTATTCCATTTATCCCCGGATGATGTTGTTAAGGCGGTACAAAGCCACTCCATGATTTTAAGTATGGGGCGGTTAAAGGGGAAAACGCACACCCTAACTTTGACCTCCAATGGGCAATTGGTGCGCGCTAAGGATTACCGTTCGATTGTTGTTAAATCAGAACGCGGGCGTCCTGTGTATTTAGAAGACATCGCTAAATGCGAAGATGCATCGGAATCAGAAGATACCAAAGTAACTTTGTGGGTCAGTCAGGTAAAAGTTAATACAAACTCTATTGTTGTATTGGCTGTTAATCAGGCTTCCGGAGCAAATACCGTTGAAGTATCCAACCGTATTAAAGCGTTATTGCCGCACGTTGAGGCTTCATTGCCCCCTACCATTAAAATGATTCCTATCTATGATAAGGCTTCAAGTATTTTGGATTCCATCAATGAGGTAAAAGAAACCATTGTTATTGCCTTTATTCTGGTAGCAATTGTTATCTTCTTGTTTTTAGGACGCGTGCGCGAAACCATCATTCCAATCGTAGCTATTCCTCTATCATTGTTCATTACCTTTGTGGTGATGAAGGGGTTGGGGTATAGTTTGGATAACTTATCCTTAATGGCCTTAACGTTGGCTATTGGTTTCTTGGTTGATGATGCTATTGTGTTCTTGGAAAACGTGGTGCGTCACATGGAAGGTGGAATGACTCCATTAGAAGCATCCTTCAAAGGAGCATCGGAGATTAGTTTCACTATTTTATCCATGACGTTTTCTTTGATGGCTACCTTCTTGCCGATTGTGTTCATGGATGGTCAAATTGGGCGAATCTTCAGAGAGTTTTCAATTACCATCATTGTTTCGATTTTTGCATCCGGTATTGTATCGTTAACCCTAACGCCCGTTATGTGTTCGCGGTTCTTAAGACGCCACAAGCGCAACGATAAGAGTATCATTGAGCAAACTGCCAATTATTTAGAGCAGAGTTTTATCAAGATATACCGCAAACAGTTACAGTGGGTATTCCAACGCAGACCGTTGTTTTTGGGAATTTGGGGAGCGTGCATTATTGGCATGATCTATCTGTTCGTAACCTTGCCCAAAAGCTTTTTGCCGGCAGGTGATAGCGGAGCGATTATGGGGGTGTTTATGGCGCAAACAGGCGTTTCGCCTACTCGGATGCACCGTTATCAGGAACAGATAAAGGCGGTTATTAATAAGCATCCTGCGACCAAGGTTGCAATTATGGCATCAGGAATATCCGAATGGTTGCCGGATAACCAAGGGATTGTGGTCGTGGTTTTAAAGGACTTAAAGCATCGTAAATCCATTCGGGGGCTAAAAGATGTATCCATCGATACGATTTGCAAAGAATTACAAGGGATGATGTTACAGGTGCCCGGTATTCTGCCGTTGATTAAGCCGATGCCTGTGTTGAATATACAAACCAGTTCGTCCTCTAGTAATCGCGGTAAGTACGTCTATACATTAACGGGGATGGATTCGGAACGAGTGAAAAAAGCGGCTCGAACTATGTTGCAGAAATTAGCGATGATTTCCGGAATCGATCGTGCTTCCATCAACTGTAATTTCGATTCCAACAATCCGATGGTTAACCTCGATTATAACCGTCGGCGTTTGTTCCAATATGGGCTTGCTCCTTATAACTTAGAGGGGATTATCGCCAATTCTTTATCCCTCAATTATTCTTACCTGATTAAGAGTGATAGCGAACAATATAAGGTTATTGTTGCTTCGCAACAAGATCAGCGGATGTCCATGGAAGATATTGCGAACATGCAGGTTAGAAACCAAGCGGGTAAAATGATTCCCATGGATGCTTTAGCGAGCTTCAAAAAGTCATCGGGAATGATCAGCGTGTTCCACAAAAACAATTTCCCTTCAGCAGATATTTTCTTCAACTTGAGCGGAAAAATGGCATTAGGTAATACGTTAAAGGCTATTGAGGCTAGTGCAAAAGACCTAGCAGCAAGCGGTGTTGAAGGAGAATTAGGGGGTGAATCCAAAGAATTCATGGAATCCATGAGTAGTTTAACCTTCCTATTGTGCGTTGCGGTGTTCGTTATGTATGTCGTATTGGGATGCTTGTATGAACACTGGATCCATCCATTAACCGTGTTATCTACTCTACCAGTTGCATTAGCCGGTGGATTGCTAACCCTGCTCATTTTCCATCAAGAATGCTCACTGTACGCCTTTATTGGTTTGTTCATGTTGATGGGTATTATTAAGAAAAATGGTATTATTTTGGTCGATTTTGCGGTTATGAAGCAAAAACAAGGAGAAAAGCCAGAAAAAGCCATTTTGGATGCCTGTTGTGAACGATTCCGTCCTATTTTGATGACAACGGTTTGTACAGTTCTTGGAATTTTGCCGATTGCATGCGGAATGGGAGCTGATGGTGCTTCGCGTATTCCTTTGGGATTATCCGTAGCCGGTGGTTTGATTTTCGCCCAAATTATGACGCTTTACGTAACGCCTGTTATTTACCTATTCATGGATCGTTTCGTAAAAACCGAACAGGTTGAATCTTCTGAAGCGCTTGCAACCGAATAAAAAAATCTTAGTAGCTTTATCGGGCGGCGTGGATAGCGCCGTTTCCGCTTATTTATTGAAACGCGAAGGATATGCGGTTGAAGGCGTATTTTTTCGCTCGTGGCAAAACGAAACGGAATTATGGAAAGAATGCCCATGGAAAGAGGATTTGGCGTCCGCTCGTTCGGTCGCTGAACACCTACAAATTCCCTTTCAGGTCATCAATTTTATCGATGTGTACCGTCAAAAGGTTGTGGATTACCTCATTGAAGGCTATCGCACAGGACAGACGCCCAATCCCGATGTTATGTGCAATCGATATATCAAATTTGGTATCTTGGTAGAACACATGCGCCAAGCAGGTTTTGATGGTCTAGCAACCGGCCATTATTGCCAAAAATCCACCGTTTCGAACCATTTTTCGCTTTATGAAGGCATCGATGCTACGAAGGACCAAAGTTATTTTTTGTGCTTGGTACAGCGTAGCAATTTGGAATGCGTGCATTTTCCTTTGGGGACTTTAACTAAGCAAACGGTACGTCAAATTGCGCAGGAGATAGGCTTGCCCAATGCTCAGCGCAAGGATAGCCAAGGAATTTGTTTTCTCGGTAGCAGCAATGTCCCTATTCAAACCTTTTTGGAGAAATACATTCCGGATCAGGAAGGGCTAATTGTCCATGTTGATGGACGTGTGTTGGGTACTCATCGCGGTTTGCATCGTTATACCATCGGTCAACGCAAGGGCATAGGGCTACCGTCGAACCATGATTTTGAGCATTACGTTGTGGTTGCAAAAGATTACACCAATGGGCAGTTGGTGGTAGGGTTTGACCATCCAACAACCCAAGGACTTTATGCTACCAACGCACAGATTGGCTTTTTGAATTGGCTGGAGGAACCGCCAACCGACGGCGAAGTGCTATTGGCAAAGCCGCGTTATCGCGATAGTGCCCAAAGCATTACGTGGCAGTGGAAGGATAAAACTACCGCAGCAATTGAGTTTCATCAATCCCAACGTGCCTTGGCAGTTGGTCAGGCCATCGCATTTTATCGAAAAAATTGCTTAATTGGCGGCGGAATTTATCAAGCGATTGGGTAACCCCTACCCTCTTTATAACTCCTGCAACGCTTTACAGATGCAGCACAAATGCTCTGGTTTGCATTGTGTTCGGTTGCAATAAGCGCGGCCAAAAAGAATCAGCTGCAAGTGGCGTTTAAACCAATCATTTTGAGGAAAAATGCGCTTTAAATCGCGTTCCACTCGCTCAACATTTGGGCCTTTACTAAGCCCCCACTTTAATGCCAAACGATGAATGTGGGTATCCACGGGAAACGCAAATTGTCCGAATGCGTGCCCCATAACCACCGATGCGGTTTTATGCCCTACTCTCGGTAAACTTTCGAGGTCGTCAAACGTGCACGGTACTTCTCCATTAAAACGCTCGCACAATTGTTCCGATAAGGCTTTGATGGCGCGCGCTTTGTTTCTGAAAAATCCGCAGGAGTAAATGAGCTTCTGGAGGGTTGCTTCCGGCACTTTGCGCATTTCCTGAGGAGTATGGGCTGCGTTCATTAAGTTCGGCATCACGCGATTTACTTGTTCATCATGGCATTGAGCCGATAACAGCGTCGCGATTAGGATTTCAAAGGGCGTTGAGGCTTGCAGCGAAGGCTCGGGGTTCGGAAAAGCTTGATCCAAATAATGCAGGATAATTTGGAGTTTATTAGCCATTAGTGTTGGATTTTGTTGGCTTTAAGTAAAGGAATACAAGGGGCATTAAGAGCGCAACGCCGATGCATATGCGCAGTCCCGTTTGGTAAGAGGATACATCCTTGATCCAACCGAAATAAAACGGTCCAAGTCCGCTTCCTAAGCTCATAAACGAATAAGCCATTCCTTGAAGCGCCCCCAGTTTTTTATCGCTGAACATTTTTGGAAGCACTAAAGGAGGTAAGATGGTACTAATTCCCCAGTATAATCCGGTACAAACAACTAGCACGGGTAAGATTCCCAGTTGGTGTATCGAATGAATCCCATACAGCATGCCTATATCCGTTAAGGAGAATAGAACTAACGTTGTTTTCCATCCCCAACGAGAGAATATATGACCGGCAAAAAAGGTTATTCCTAACGATACGCAGGTCATAATAAACATTCCCATCAACATATAGCGTATGTTGATTCCCAATTCGGTGCATATGGGGACCAAATGGAAGGCAATGCCGCTTTCCTGAAAATGTTTAAAGCCAAGAGCGAATAGGACGGTATAAAACAGAATCCCTTGCTTTGATGGATTATCCATCTTAACAGGTTGAGCCGATACGCGTTCCCGTGTTTTGATAAGCCATCCGGCTGGAATCAAAAATACCAACCACAATGTTCCTAACCCAAAAGCCGCTCGTTGCCAATTAATATGTTGGCTAATGCTATAACAAATATAGGGGCATGAAGCACCTACAAGAGCACTCGCAATGGCACTGCATCCGATCGCTAGCTTTTTGTACTTATCGAATTCAGAAGCTAATACCGCACTGTCGACTAAATGGAAGGTTTGAATGCATAGACGAATGATAATGAAACACCCTCCTAGAGCTCCTAAACATAGATAACTTTGGTTGGCTAGTTGGATTAATCCTGCCCCAAATAGCATCCAAGTTCCCGCAAACAACAGCACAAAAAAGCGCATGAATCCGCAAAGTGAGGTTTTATCGTACCATCTTCCGATATACGGTAATAGAAAACTTGCTGCTAGATGCCCTAAGGAATATGCGCCACTGATTTGGGTAACGGATAGCGATAAATCTTGATGAATGGCGTTTAAAAATGGACTAACTGCGGAACTCCGTCCAAACATACTGGCACTTTCAATCAGTACCACTATGGCTAACGTCCACCAAGCTTTCATGATAAATTATTTGGGTTATTAGGAACAAAATTTGATGGTTTTAAACACAACAAAATGAGCAATAATAACAGCGAAAATCCTACACAAAGCGACAATCCGAGTTGATAGGAACCGTAATCCTTCATAAGGCCAAAATAAAGCGAGCCAACCGCGCTTCCCAAACTAACAAAAGCGTACGCCCATCCATGTAGCGCGCCAATTTTCCTAACCCCAAATAAGATGGGCAGTACCAAGGTGGCTACAATGTTATTCATGCTCCAATAGATGCTGGTAAATAGCACAAAGGCGATGATGGCGCTTGTATGAGCAATTCCTTTAAGTGCAATCAGCATTCCTAAGTCCGCAAAAATAAAGAGAAATAGTGCTCCTTTGGCCTTGTTTTGCTTAAAAATATGCCCAAATATAAACGTGCATAGGCTAGATACTATGTAGATGGGCATGAAGCACAAGGAGATGAGTTTTTTATCTGCCCCAAAATCGGTGCACATAGGAAATAGGTGCAGCATAATACCGCTGTTTTGAAAGGCCTTAAAGAACAGCGTAATCATGACAAATATAAACAAAAACGGCCTTAAAGTGCCCATTGTTGGTTCGTTTGAAGAGCAACTGGTGTTATCTACAACGCGATTGTGTGATTTGACCAAAAAGCAGATGCTGCCCATTAAAAACCACAACAGTCCTATGGTTAGCCATATATGAGACCAATGATAACGTTGCCGCAGCCCATAGATGATCGAGGGAACCATGGATCCAATTAACATGGTAAATAACGCGTAGCAACCGACCGCGATTCCTCGTTGATGCGAAAACCACACGGCAATGGTTGACCGTCCGGCAATGGAATACGAATGTACCGACAAGCGAATCCCTATGTAACCAAGCAAAATCATCCCCACCGAACCTAATGGGGACAGCGCGAGGTTGGCGATTTGGCTGAGTAAGATGAACGATCCACCAAACAACAAGACAAAGAATAGCAGGAATCTTGAGGTTGGGATTTTATCGTACAGTTTTCCGATAAAAGGGAGCACAAATACAGCACACAAGTGGGATAAGGCGTACCCACTGCTGATTTGCGTCATAGACAGGGATAAATCATTACAGAGGTCTTGCAATAACGGGCTGAGAGCTATGGTTCGTCCGAATCCGCTTAATCCCTCAAGCAGGGTAACGACACATAAGACGACCCACCCGTAATGCATATACCCCTGATTGTTTAAAACGCGGTTGGGATTACATCAACTTTAAAGTGTGTAATGCATCCAAAACCTGCTGTTTTACTTCATCAAACGACCCGCTGGCGTCAATCGTTACAAATGGGATCTTTTTCTCTAATAATTGCAAGGCGCTGTAGGTTTCCTTCATGAAGGTTTTGTAACGATTTCTGACTAATTCAGGGTCTAAGTCCGTTGCACGTACTTCTTCCTTGCCGTTAGCCTGTTGTTGAGCTAATTGGCCGCGGTGCAACTGACGTTTAACGCTTTCTTCTTCAGAAACCATTAACGTGATAACAGAAAATTGCGGGTTTAAATTACGCGCTTTTAGGTTTTGATATAACCACTCTATGCATTTCGCTTGTCCTTCTTTGCGAGGAAATCCATCAATCACAATGCCTTGTTGATAGATAGGTTTTTGCAATTCTGCAAATAAGACTTTTACAACAACTTCGTCGTCTATCAAAATCCCTTTGTTGATTTTTTCGCGCATTTCAGGCGTTTTTAGCAACGAACTTACCACAACGGGCTCTTTGTACAAATGAGCGTTTTCGATAATCGTTTGTGTGTTGGTTCCTTTACCGGCTCCAGGAGCTCCGCTTAACCAAATTATCTTCTTAGGGATGCGTGTAAAAAACGAATCATCCTGTTCGAGTCGTTTTAAATAGGTTTCTAACGTGTTTTGGTTTGTGGATTCTCCAAATCCGCAAAGTCCCTGAAACATGATAGCGCCTAATAAGATTAATTTTTTGTAATGCATATCGATTATTGAAACTTAGGTTGGGATTACATCAACTTTAATGTGTGTAATGCATCCAAAACGTGCTGCTTTACTTCGTCAAACGTGCCGCCGGCGTCAATCGTTGAAAATGGGATTTTCCCTTCTAATAATTGCAACGCACCATAGGTTTCTTTCATAAAAGTTTGGTAGCGCTCACGAACCAGCTTTGGATCTAGATCGGTTGCACGTACTTCTTCCTTACCGTTAGCCTGTTGTTGAGCTAATTGACCGCGGTGTATTTGACGCTTAACACTTTCTTCCTCAGAAACCATTAACGTGATAATGGAAAATTGGGGATTCAAATTACGCGCTTTTAGGTTTTGATATAACCACTCTATGCATTTCGCTTGTCCCTCTTTGCGCGGGAACCCGTCAACCACTATGCCTTGTTGATAGATGGGTTTTTGCAATTCTTCAAATAGTGCTTTGGTTACTACTTCATCGTCCAACAAAATCCCTTTGTTGATTTTTTCGCGCATCTCAGGCGTTTTTAACAATGAACTTACCACAACGGGTTCTTTGTACAAATGGGCATTATCAATAATATATTGGGTATTCGTTCCCTTTCCTGCTCCGGGGGCTCCACTTAACCAAATTAATTTTTTAGGCATGTGCATGAAAAATGCATCATTTTGCTCAAGTTGTTTTAAATAGCTATCTAGCGTACTCATAAATAAATTGGATTAATGGTAGTGCGATTAGTGACAAAAGCCAATAAAAGTTTATCTGAATGTTATAAAAAATACTGCCGTTGCCGCTCTGATATAGGCATTTTTAAAAATTCCATTACTTGCAGCATATCTTCCCATACCATGCGCTTGGAATTCGCGGTTGCATTGCGGAGCAAATACGACGGATGGTAGGTGATCATCAGGGGGATTTGGTTGAACTGGAACCAACGTCCGCGGCAATCGCTCATGTGGCGATCGGGATCGTACCCCAGCAGGCCATTAACAGCGGTCAATCCCAACGCAACAATCGCTTTTGGACGTACAATATCCACTTGGCCGATAAGATAAGGCAAACACCACTTCATTTCTTCGCGTGTCGGTGGACGGTTGCCTACGTGCCCTGGGGTTTCAGGGCGCCAATTCATGATGTTCCCGATGTAGACATCCGAGCGCTTTAGCCCCATAGCCGCAATAATTTTGGTCAGTAATTGTCCTGCCCGTCCGACAAACACCTCCCCTTGCTCTTCTTCATCGGCTCCGGGTGCTTCGCCGCAAAAGAACAAGTCGGCATCTAAATTTCCGCTGCCAAACACCAATTGTTTGCCGGGATAAACATGCTTTAAGCAATCAGGATTGGACAAAACCTGCTCTTTTAACCAACGCCATTGCTCCTCTTTAGACCCGTCGGGTAATTTGATTTTGTCTACTAAGGGAGTTTCTTTGGCCTTGGCTTTGGCTTTTTCAGCCTTAACGGTGCTCTGTTGAGCCTTATTATCGCCTGATAACAACGCTTGTTCGTTGCGCAGAAATTCCTTTAAGGTGTCAGGCGATAACTGCGAAAACTCTTCTCCAAGAGCTTGTTGCGCCGACAGCACTTGTTGGATTAATGCGTCGATTTCGGTGGTCATTAACTCATTAGGTGGTTCATGAGGCAATCGATGGGGACATCTTTACCATAATCTACCCCATCGCATTCGAAACCAAACAGCTGCAGAAAACTTTTTTGATAACCCTCAAAATCGCTTAAATCCTTTAGGTTTTCGGTGGAAATTTGCGACCAAATAGTACGAACTTCCGTTTGCACTGCTTCATTCAATTCCCAGTCATCCAAACGCACACAGGTAGCATTATCTACTTGCAACGGTTTCTGATCAAAAAGTCCTGCAAATAAGCGATACATTTGCTGAATGCAATCCTCATGCAGCCTCTTTGCCTTCATAATTTTGAACAGAATGGAATTGTACAAGGGAACAACCGGAATGGCTGAGCTTGCTTGAGTGACAACTGCTTTATTAACGGAAATCAATGCCCGCCCTTGCAGCTCTTTACCCAAAAATTCATTTAACTCCTGCGCGGTTTTCATCAGGTGTGCTTTGGCTTGTCCAATCGTACCGGATTTATAAATCGGCCACGTTACTTCAGGGCCAATATAGGAATATGCTAAGGCGGTAACATTAGGTGCCAATAAATGCGCATCTGCTAACGCATGCATCCAGTCCGCCCAATCTTCTCCCCCCATTACTTTAACAGTAGCTTTTAATTCGTCTTCTGTCGCAGGATCGATACTCACATCGTATACTTTACCATTATCCGTATTGACCGTTTTGCCGGTAAATTGCTTTCCGATCGGCTTTAAAACCGACTTGTAGGTATTACCATCCTTGTCCGTTCTACGCGGTGCAGCAAGGCTGTAAATGACACAGTCAACGGTTCCTAAGGTATGTTTGATGGCTTCTAGTGCTTTTTGCTTAAATTCGGCTGAAAACGCATCGCCATTCATTGAGTAAAACGGAATGTTTTCTTTGTCCGCGATTTGTTCCAATGCTACCGTGTTGTACCATCCGGCAGAAGCAGTTCTGTCGCCATCTGCTGGGCGTTCGAAAAATACACCGAAGGTACTAGCGTGCGCTCCTGCAACACTGACAATACGGCTTGCAAGCCCATAACCGGTAGAAGCACCGATAATCAATACCCGTTTGGGGGCATTAATGAGTTTTGGTTGAGAACGTACAAAATCAGCTTGTTGTTGAACATGCGCTGAACATCCTGTTGGGTGCGCTGTAATACAGATAAACCCACGTACCTTTGGTTCAATGATCATACGCTTAATACAACAGGAGGCATTTCTCTTGTCAACGTTGCAACTCCCTGCGTAATACAGTTGACAACCGCGAGGATTAAGCACTACTGTAGGGAAATCTTTGATAGATTTTTATGGTCGCTCAACCCACGCATAAATTTGCAACCCGTCATCAACAGCGTCAATGCATCTTGGAATGTTTATACATGTGGGATGTGCAAAAGGATATTTCCATTGAAAATCTTTATACCCGTTACTGCAAAGAAAAGGCGGATATTGCTCCTGAGGTTTTGAATGGAACCTTTGTGTTGGAAACCCTACGCGGTGTAGTAACGCATTACGAACAGATTGATCAACTGATAGCGCAAGAGGCAGAACATTGGGAATTTTCGCGGATTAGCAAAATCGACTTAGCGATTTTACGCCTTGCTATTTACGAAATGCAATTTTCTCAAAAGGCGCCGAAGCCGGTTGTTATCAACGAAGCAATTGAGTTAAGCAAAGCGTATGCATCGGATGACTCTAAACGCTTTATCAATGGAATTCTGGATCACATCGCCAAAGCTTCACAAATACCCCAGAACGTATGTTGAACTTATTTAAGCGCTTTAAGTCTGGGTTGTCTGAAACGCGCCAAGCGATTACGCAGCGGCTGGCCAGTATCTTTTCAGGTAATAACTTTTCTGCGGCTGATTGGGCGAAATTAGAGGAAGAGCTTTACAAAGCGGATTTTGGAAGCGCAACCGTTGCTCAGTTGATGCAATCCCTTAAAGCCTTAAAATCGTCGGACGCTACCCCAACGGAGGCGCTTAAGCGTACCTTATTAGACTTGTTGGAGGGTGCGGAAGGTGATGTATCGCTTGCTTCAAACGAAACGGCCGATAATTCTCTGCCGCAAGTGGTTATGTTGTTAGGGGTGAATGGAGCTGGAAAAACCACGACTGCTGCTAAAATTGCTCATTATTGGAAGCAACAAAACCGCAAAGTGTTGTTAGGGTCGTGCGATACCTTTCGTGCTGCCGCCAATCAACAGTTAAAATCTTGGGCGGATCGTTTACAGTTGGATTGCATTGGAAGCCAACAAGGAGCTGATGCAGCAGCAGTTGCATTCGATGCGTGCCAAGCAGGATTGCATCGGGGATACGAACGGATTATTTTAGATACTGCCGGACGCTTGCATAACAAAGGTGCTTTGTTGGAGGAAATCAAAAAGATGGTGCGGGTGCTGCAAAAGTGCAATCCTGCGTTCCCTCAACATCGTTGGTTGGTCATTGATGGGTCTTTGGGTACCAATTCGTTACAGCAAGCTCAGGTGTTTAATGAAGCGGTTCCTTTAACCGGCTTAATCGTAACAAAGTTGGACGGTACCAGCAAAGGCGGCGCATTGGTAAGCATTTTCAACACCCTGCACGTGCCCATTTATTTCGTTGGATTAGGAGAACAAGCGGAAGACTTACAGCCCTTTTCGCTTAACGCTTATATTGAAGGTTTATTAACGCAAACGCCATGATGGGTGTACTTTGTCTTTTGGTTGGGGGAGTTATCGGTGGATTCATCGTTAAATGGGCTAATCGCGATGCTTTAGAACGTGCCAAGCGCTGTGATGGCTTAACGAGCGAAAACGAGCAGTTAAAAAACGAACTAACAGCCGTTAAAACCCAATTGCAAGAGCGTCAGAAGTTATACGATGGTCTAGATGAGCGATTAAGTGAAAAATTTAAGTCCATTTCCGATTCGTTATTCAAAGAAAACACGCAAAAAATTACCGAAGCAGCTCAAGCCAGCATAAAACCGTTTCAGGATGCTGCGAACAAAAGTTATGAGCATCAAAAGAATGACTTAACCGAGCAACAAAAAGCCATTGCTAAGGATTTAAAGGATTTTGGGGAAAAATTGACGAAAATAGCCGAGCATCATAATACCACAAGCGGCAAGGTCGAAAACCAACTGGAACAGTTGAGTAAAGAAACGCAGCAACTCAGCCATGCGTTTAGTGATAGTCGTCAACGGGGACGATGGGGAGAATTGCAGCTTGAGCGTTTGCTGGAGTATTCGGGACTACAAAAAGGCATTCATTACGAATGTCAGGCGTCGGTAACGGGCGACGATGGGTCATTCCGCCCTGATATTATTGTGCATCTGTCGGATCAACGTTCTGTTGCCATTGATGCCAAAACTCCTCAGTGGGATAACTTTGGCTCCGAAAATGTGCCTACCTCTGATGAGGTTTCGCGCAAGGAAATGGCTAAGCACGTAAAGGACTTAATCGATCAATTGAGCGCCAAGGATTACCAAAAGCATGTTGATAAAAGTATCGATTGCCTCATTTTGTTTCTGCCGGGAGAGTGGATTTTAAGAGACGCGATTTTAGGGGATCCGCAGCTGTTGGACTATAGTTGCGCGAAAAATATTATGTTAGCCTCACCCGTTACCTTAATGTCCCTGCTGAAAGCTATTCATTATGGATGGAAGCAAAACGAAATGATACGCGAAATCCAAACAATTGCGAAATTAGGCGGCGAGTTGTATGACCGGATTTGTACTTGGCAGCAGCATTTAAAAACCATAGGCGATGGGCTTTCGAAAGCACTTAATGGGTATAACGATGCCATTGGTTCATTGGAGCGTATGGTATTACCTCCTGCACAAAAATTGCAGATTTGTTCGAAAAAAAACAAAGAAATGCCTTTGTTGAAACCCATCGAGGCACCTATGAAACAACCGCTTTTGGATGTTAATCGGGAGGGTCGGTTGCCGCTTTCTGATTCAGGGGATTCGAGCGAAAATTAAAAATCGCTTGAAGCAATTTGGTCCCATAAATTATAATAAACGGTCGTTATATTAAATAACGATAAGTAGTTGGGAAACGATCGTATTTCAAATTCATGTTAGAAGGTATCCGTCTATTGTGGCAACAACAAGTACGCTCTAGCAAACAAACGGTTTGTGTGAGCAAAGGCGCTTGTTTGTACCGAAATTTAGCGGGTTATCCATTCACCTCTCATACCCATTTGCAGCAACGCATGGAAATTTTAGATATCCTACGCGCTGCTTTGCATAAACTTTCGGGATTCCCTAATGATTGGGTCGAATTGTCTTGGAAAGATTGCTCTCACGATGAACGTGCGCTGTTAAAGAAGGCTTGTGGCCTACAGGTTCCCTGCGAAGAAACCACCATTTGGTATCACAAGAAGCATTTTACTCAAATTATTGCTCATGATATCAACCACATACGTTTGCGTATTACACGCCCTGATGGCACCATAAAGCGTTGTGCGGATGAACTCATGCAGTTGGAATCGGCTTTGGACACACATTTGGATTTTGCGTTTGATCCGCAAATCGGTTATGTGAACAGTGCACCATTTGCAACCGGTACTGGTTTAAGCGCGTGGGCATTGCTTCATTTGCCTGGATTATGCTTGAAGCAGCAGGTAGCCGATTGGGTTCAAACGCTTAAGAAGACTAACCTGTGTTTAACTCCAGCGGATACGGCGCAAAGCAAGGTGGTCGGTCATTTATTTTATTTGGCAAACGATAGTGGGCTTGGATGCAGCGAATCCCAATTAATTACCCAAGTTGAAGCTATGTGTGCCAAAATGGTAATGGATGAATTACAAGCGCGCAAAGAATTGGTTTCCAAGCGCTCAGTATTTATTAAGGATAGCGTTGGACGCGCCTTGGGATTATTGCAAAATTGTTGCGAATTGTCCTATGATGAAGCAACTGAGTTAGTTTCCGTGGTTGTATTGGGGATTCATACGAACCTTTTGTCGCATCAACATCCAACCGCGTTGAAGTTATTATGGCGCTCGTTATCAAATGAGTACCTGCAAGCGTTTACGCAAAAGCAATTAACCCCCGAACAGGCTTCGCGGGTACGTGCTCAATTGCTTAAGTCGTATTGCTCGAAAAACATTCATTGGGTCTCCGAAAGAAAGGCGCGTCATGCCAAGTAAATTTACCCCAAAAGCCGTTCGAGTGATTGCAATCGCTAAACAATTAGCGTCTGATTTGCAACAAACGCATGTCGGCAGTGACCATTTGCTGTTAGGTCTGTTGGATATCGATCAAAGCATTGCAGTAAAATTATTGCAGCGCATGGGAGTCGATACTACCCAAATACGTTCCTGTTTATGGAATAAGATGCAGGAAGACTCCAAAACGTATACGGTTCCGGTATCCTCAACGCAATGTGTTACCGAAACGCCGTGCATCCGTAAGATTTTTCAATCAGCCCAGTCGTTAGCTCAGCAGTTCCATCATGTCTATATCGGTACCGAACACTTGCTGTTGGGATTGTTGGAAGTAGGACAAGGGTTGGGCATTGACCTATTGCATTCCTTTAACGTTGATTTGAATACGTATCGTCGGCAAATCCTGCTCGAGTTAAACTCTGAGAACGATGAGGACGATGGGGATGACGACGAAGATATTTTTGCGAATAACGATGGGGATGATGAAACGGAAGAAAATGAAGAGCAACCTACGGTATCCCTAACCCCTAATGCTACATCGTCCAATAGTGTTTTGGAGTCTTTTGGTCAGGATTTAACGCGAAAAGCGCGCAATGATGAATTAGATCCTGTGGTTGGACGCGAAAAGGAATTGGATCGATTGGTTCAAATCTTATGCCGTCGTACCAAGAACAATCCGGTGTTAATTGGGGAAGCCGGTATTGGGAAAACAGCGGTGGTTGAAGGGCTGGCGCAACGTATTGTACGCCAACAGGTTCCGGATATCTTGCTGGACAAAAGGGTTATTAATTTAGATTTGGCTCTGTTGTTATCGGGAACGAAATACAGAGGTCAGTTTGAAGAACGGATTAAACGCTTGTTGGTTGAAGTTCAACGATCTTCGGTCATTTTATTTTTGGATGAATTGCATACCATTGTGGGTGCGGGTTCTGCCGAAGGTTCTATGGATGTTTCCAATATCCTCAAACCTGCTTTAGCGCGTGGGCAATTGCAATGCATTGGTGCCACGACCTTGAACGAATATCGTATGTATCTTGAGAAAGACAGCGCTTTAAGCCGTCGTTTTCAAATGATCGTCATGGAGCAGCCTTCCTGCGCGGAAACCGTTGAAATTTTACGCGGTATTAAAGACCGTTATGAAGCGTTCCACAACGTTACTTATTCCGATGCGATTTTAGGTCAAGCGGTACAATTAACGCAGCGTTATATCCCCCATCGGTATTTCCCCGATAAAGCCATTGATTTGATGGATGAAGCAGGTTCGCGCACACGGATTGACCAAAAACGTCAGTTGCCATCGGTCGACAATTTAGATCAGGCAATTCAGGTAGCGCGTACCAAAAAATCCCTTGCGATTAACCGCCAAAGCTTTGAAGAAGCAGTTCATTGGCGCAATGAAGAGCAGGAATTGCGGAAAAAACGCGAACAATTGTTGGAGGATTGGAAGAAAAAAACCTCCAGTAAGCGTTTGTCGGTTAAAGAAAACACCCTACAAAAGATTATTTTTGATTGGACCGGTATTCCTATTGAAAAAATTGAACGCGGCGCTTTGAACCACTACATGCAGATAGAACAGCGGTTAAACAAGCAGATTGTTGGTCAAAAAGAGGCGGTAAGCGCAATTGCTCAAATTTTAAAACGTTCTCGTACGGATTTGAAAAATCCTGCATGTCCGAATGGTTCGTTCTTGTTCTTAGGTCCAACCGGAGTTGGCAAAACCTACTTAGTTAAGTTGATTGCCGAAGAGGTGTTTGGTAATCGTGATGCGGTTATCCAACTCGATATGTCGGAATACATGGAAAAACATACGGTTTCGCGCTTAATTGGTTCGCCTCCTGGGTATGTTGGTTATGAAAACGGTGGACAGTTGACCGAAGCAGTACGCCGCAAGCCCTACTCTATTGTGCTGCTGGATGAGATTGAAAAGGCTCACCCAGATGTCATCCAATTGCTGTTGCAGGTATTGGAGGAAGGTCATTTAACGGATACAGCGGGACGCCGTGTGGATTTCAAAAATACTATTTTGGTGATGACTTCCAACGTGGGTGCTCAGAGCATTCAGCGGGATTCAGGGCTTGGTTTTACCGTCGAAGATCCGAATAGAGCGTTTGAACAGCTTAAATCTTTGGTGATGGATGCGGCAAAAACCACCTTTAAGCCGGAATTTTTAAACCGTATCGACGAAGTGGTTGTGTTCCATCCCTTGGCGCGCGAAGATATGGATACCATTGTCCAATTAGAACTGGAAACCGTACGGAAGCGCTTGGCTGATAAACGTATTCAGTTAAAATGGGATGAGTCGGTTAAAGCATTTTTAATCGAAAAAGGATTTAATGAAAAGATGGGTGCGCGTCCGTTAAAGCATGCAATTGAATTCCATGTAGGAAATCGATTGGCAGATGGGCTATTAATGGGTCATATTCACCCAAATCAAACGGTTACCCTTTATAAACGTAAAGGTTCGGACGGGTTGGAGTTCAAAGTATCGAAGTCAACGCGTCGAACCACAACTGCTGGGGCTAAATAATGGAACTGAATCTATTCAATACCCAATCACGCCAGTGCGAAGCTATTGTTTTGGAGCCCCAGAAACCGTTTAAAACCTATTGTTGCGGACCCACTGTTTACGGACCTGCTCACATCGGTAATTTTAGGACTTATGTCGTACAGGATGTGTTGGTGCGGTTATTGAAGCTGCTTAAGGTAGCTGTTTGCTATGTGCGCAACATTACGGATGTGGATGACAAAACCATTCGCGGCGCTCATCAAAACAATCAAAGTTTGCAGGAATTTACCACGTATTGGACTCAACGCTTCCATAATGATTGCGAGCGTTTGAATTTATTACCTCCCACGGTTGAACCAAAAGCGACCGAAACCATTGATGACCAATTGGCTCTGATTCAATTGTTGATGGATAATGGATACGCTTATGCACGTAACGGCTCTGTTTACTTCCGCATTTCAGCCTGCAAGGATTACGGTAAACTTTCGCATTTAAATGAGCGCGAATTACAAACTCAGGATCTTAATAGCGCGGAGCAATCCAATGATGCCGATGAGTACGAACGCGATCAAATAGCCGACTTTGCGCTTTGGAAGGCCTATAAGCCCGAAGATGGTGCAGTTGCTTGGGATAGCCCTTGGGGACGCGGACGCCCTGGATGGCATACGGAATGCAGCGCAATGACCCATCGGTATTTAGGGGGAACCTTGGATGTGCATAGCGGAGGAGTGGATTTGGTTTTTCCTCACCACGAAAATGAAATTGCTCAGTCCGAATCGGCTTACAAAGTGCCTTTTGTTAACCATTGGCTGCATATTGCTCACCTGCGGGTAAATGGGCAAAAAATGTCCAAAAAACTGGGGAATTTATATACGTTAGATTCCCTTCAAGAGCAGCATTATGAACCATCAACCGTTCGTTATGCCTTAATCGCAGGCCATTACCGCAAGCCGTTGAATTTTACGTTTGAAAATTTGAATGCTGCCCAAAGCGCATTGCATAAAATCTATGCGTACACTCAGGCATTATGTAAGCAATTGAGCGTTGATTTCGCTACCCTGTCCACCTTGATTCAACAAGCAACTTTGCCGGATCATCTGCAGTGGCTTCAGCCGTTTTTTGATGCGTTGCTGCATGACGACCTCAATACCCCAAAAGCCTTAGGTTGCTTGTTTTCGTTTATGGGGCAACATCCCCAGTTATCGTTGGATGAAGCGAAAACGGTGTTCCCTGAATGGCTTGCAATGCTATATGCCTTAGGTATTCAACCGGTCGAGCAACGTGTTAGCATTCCCCCAGAAATTCAGGAACTTGCTGAAAAACGTTGGCAGTGTAAGCGCTCCGGTGAGTATCAAGAAGCGGATAACCTGCGAAAAGCATTGATGGATAAAGGGTGGCGTGTCTTAGATAACGCTCAAGGATATAGGGTAGAACCCCTTTAATTTTATAATTTTAGGGCTAAAATAACGTTACTCCCTCAAGGCGCAACAAAAACTGTTTAACTGCCACTCCGCACGCAAATCCCCCAAGTGTCCCATCAGAAGCAATCACCCGATGGCACGGGATAACAATGAGCAATGGATTTCGATGCAACGCTTGCCCTACCGCGCGTACCGCTTGGGGATGACCGCACTGTAACGCGATTTGTTTATAAGTCCGAACCGTTCCGTAAGGAATTAAGGTTAACGCCTTCCACACCGCTTGTTCAAACGCGCTACCTTCATAAGCAATGGGCAGGGTAAATGGAGTACGGCTGCCAAAAAAGTAAGTATCCAATTGCTCACAGAGGGTTTTGAGTACCTCCGATGCACAACTGCCTGCCGAAAAACTGTGTTGGTCGGAATGCCACATAGGTAGAGCTTTGGGAATCAACCGTACCGGCGGCTGCCATTGAATATGCGTTAACGCTCCCTGTTCGTTCGCCTCTAATTGAAGCACCCCAATCGGCGCAGGGTATAAAACTGTTAAGTTGCTTGAATCCATCGTTCAGTGGCGCTTTTGATGGAGAACTGCAAATGGATATCAAAGGGAATGCTTAACGATAAGCACTCAGGCCATTCAACTACCAAACAAAACGGTGGTTTGCATACGTCATCCAAAAAAAGTTCGCTTTTCCCTTTTAAACGATAGGCATCGATATGAATGAGGGTTCTTTGTGTTCCCCGATGCACATGCATAATATCGTACGATGGGCTTTTCACGTCTGCGATACCCCAAATGCGCCCCAAATACTTAACAAAGGTGGTCTTTCCGCTGCCCAATTCTCCCTGCAGCGCGATGAAATACTGTTCTCCCGCTTGTTTCGCAATCGTTTGCGCAACGGTTTCTAAATATGATTCACAGGAAAGCTTCCATTCCTGTTTCATAGGACAAGCGACTTTAAAATGAAAATGTTTGCCAAATTCCCTAGGTTAAATAGCGCATGCATCCCTATATTAACCCACAAATTTCCTCCGCGTGCGTAGTATTTGCAGAAATAGTATCCCAACAACATAAGCGGAACAAAGGTTGTTAGATGGTGATGCACCAGAGCAAAAATGAATGCATCGACCCACAGACTGACTTTCAACGATGCAAAACGGCAGAAAAAGCGCAGCAGAATGCCTCGGAAAAAAACTTCTTCGCAAATGGGAGCGAATACCCCGATGGTTAGGATAATAGCCGCCATACTAAAGGGCGTAGGATTATGGGCTAATAACAATTGGACAACCGGCTGTGGGTCGATACGAATCGGTAACCCTAAGCGTTTGAGTACGTACAGCACAATCCCCCACCCTATCATGCTAACAATAACGATAGGCAGTAATTGCAAAAACCCGTGAATGGTAAGCCCTATATGGGATAGCTTATACCGATTGGCATTCATGGCGAATGCACGCTGACGCATGATTTTTAGGAAAAATAGCCCCAAAATGCCTTCGGTTATAAAGGAATACCCATAGATCCAATTACCTTTGTTGGGAGCATGTAGGATGTATTTGAGTACACAATGGATTCCCAATGGAACCACAACAAACATTAATCCGCACCCAATGATTTTTAACCAGTGCATCTGGAGCGGCGGCAAAGGATTCAATGGCTTGCGTTTAGTCCATTCCCTGATAAAAAAGAACGTTCCTCCTAGCGTGCAAATCCCCACGCCTATAAGCCATCCTACTTGAAGAGAGGTCAAAGAAAAGTGCATAAGGAAAATTTTTTATTATTTTTTTTAAAAAAACAGTGAACGTTTATGAAAAATCGCTGTCTTACTTATTGATACCAACAAAAATTTATTCACTTCATTTTTATTTCTCATTTTGAGCGCCTAAAAAAAGGCGCTTTTTTTATGTTAGTTAAGTTGCATTAAAGCGAAGTTTGGGGCTTAATACAAACCAAATATGAATCCCTACCAAGCATTTTTGCCCAATATTACCGATGAGCAATGGCAAAAGCTGTTCCATTACGAACAGTTGCTTTTGGAGTGGAATCAAAAGATTAACTTAATATCCCGTGTTGACCCAGAACATACCTTTGAACGCCACATCTTACCAATTTTGCCTGCTCAGGGCTTTTTGGATCCTGAAATGCGTACTGTTTTAGATATTGGCACCGGCGGGGGTATCCCCGGTATTCCTTTGGCTATTTTATTTCCCGATACGTCGTTTACGTTGATGGATTCGATTCACAAAAAAATGCGGGCGGTTGAGGCTATCGTACAAGACTTACATTTGAAAAACGTTCAGGTGGTATGTGAGCGTTCTGAACAATTAAAGTGGGTCGGTGATGCTTGTGTCGGGCGCGGAGTCACTGCGTTTGCCGATTTTATATCGTTAGCCAAACCCCACTTGAATAAAAAACGAGGCATGGTGGTTTATTGGTCAGGTGGAAATTTTTTCATAGATGACAAAACAGTCGCTAAATCCACAACTGTCCTTGATTTAGAGCAATTCTTCAAGGGGCAATACGCGCAAACTAAGAAAATTTTTCACTATCAGGTAGGAAAAGCTTTCCATAATTGAAAAAATTTCCGCTTTAAATCGGTAAAAATTACCTATCGATCATTTTTTAGAAAAAATTGCACAATTAGTAATGTTTAGCATCTGTAGCGAAAAATAACCGTTATTCGCGCGCAAAACGGGGGTACTTTATTAAAAATGGCACGATTTATGCTTGTAATAAAGGTGCCATGCATAAATTAGCTATTAGAAGTCTGTCGGATATAGGAGTACCGTTTTTAGAACAAGCCATACGTCGTGCAAAAAGCGACCAAAAAGGAACGTTCCATTTTAAACCCATTATGGATAATTTAGCCAAGAAAGGCTGTTTGCAGGAAGTTATGCAGGAAATGAAAACTTCCATTTTAACGGATATCCACAACAATCCATTGCTCAGTGAATTTCGTTCGGATGCAAAATCCACCTTGAATCTTGAAATTGATGACCAAGGTCGTTGCATTATCAAAGAAAACGGACGGGTATTGTTAACTTGCTCACGCGATGCAGCTTTGGGTGAATTATGCCTCGCCTACTACAATTTGTTACAGTTTGAAGCCCCAGTTAGCGCAAAGGAGATTCCGCTTGAATTCGTTGCCTAACTACGCATTTTTTCCGCCTCATAAATGTGCTGGAGGTTTAGGAAATCCTGATCTTGAGTCCCGCTGTATAGACAGTAATCGAACGAAGATGCGGCACTCTGTTCCTTCTTCGCGATTTCAAGACGGGTTTGGATCGTCCGTTCATTATCGGTTCCCCGATGCTTAATGCGTTTTTCCAATTCCTCGAGAGTTGGAGGGGTAACAAAAACAATCACCAGACGATGCCCTAAATTTTCCTCGTGGTAAGTTGTACGGAAGGTTTGTGCTCCTTGTACATCTAGGCAAATAATTAGGTCGCGGTCGTTATACCCTGTAATTGCTTTGCGTGATACCCCATAATGATATTGGTACACTTGAGCATGTTCCAAAAATTCGTTAGCTTCTAGTTTTTGATGAAACGATTCGTCTGTTTCAAACCAATAATCTTCGCCATACCGTTCCGTGTAACGAGGAGGGCGTGTGGTTGAAGTTACAACGCGTTTTGCATGGGGGTAAGTTTTTAGAAATTGCGTACACAAAGTAGTTTTTCCGACTCCCGAAGGGCCTGTTAATACCAACAGTAATTTATTCATGACAACAAAGCATTAGGGTGATTAATAACCCGCCGTATAGTAAATGTGCTATGCCCAACTGTTTCATTTTGGAAGCCTTGGACTGATAGAGATACGGCAAAATATCACGTACGCAGTAAGGACAAACCCCTGCATAGATCATCAACAAAATCCATAGATACAAATAAGCCGATACCCATGGGCGAACCAAGTTGGGGGTTGCGAAATTGATATCCAATGCTGCTTGAATTCCTATTAATCCGAGGACTACCATTCCGCGCACGATCAGGAAATCTTGCCAATAAAGCGCGCATCCCAATAAAGAAAATCCAAAAATGAGCACCAATAAAAATTTATACCGGCCAAAATCTGCTTCGCCCAATTGAAGGATTTTGATTAAAAAAACTACGCTTGCTAGGCCAAAAACCAACTTACCCAATCGGTCATTGCGCAGAAGTTTCTGAACAATAGGCAGATGGGATTCGCGTGTCCATAGGCAAAACAAACCCATTGCAATTATTCCGGCACTTAACCAAGCGACCAACATATATTTATTAAACCACGAATGTCGGGTTAAAGGCAAAATTTTATTTGTTTTATGTTTTACAAAGGGCACAAAGTGGTTACCTTATTGATTTGTTATTTGCTATGAAACAGGTGTTGGTAGCCATTCCTTGTGATTACGATCCTGAACTTTCTCTCGAACGGAGTATAAAAGGTTCTGTATTATGTGCTTTGGAGCAGGATACTTATGATGAAGTTATCCTGTTGGAGTTAAAGCCTTGGAAGCTCAACGTCTTATCGACGCAACAATTCATTAAGGCAAAATTCCCCCATGTTCAGATTAAGGTTTTTTCATTACCGATTGAGCATGTTTCGTCTTACGCTGAAAATTGGAATGCGTTAAATGGGTTACAAAATTTATTAATTGAGCAGGGTTCGCCCAATGACTGCAGTTATGAAATTTTACTGCCGCCGACGCTTTATACCTGCTTGTTCGATTGCTATCTGTTATTGCTGCTAACTTGGGCAATTCCTTACCGTATTTTACACATTGATTTGCCATTAGAGCCATTGGCTGCCATCCAAAACTCAAATGTTATGGCCTTTAACGATTATGTTATTGATGAGCAGCCTGCTTGCTTATCGCAAAATCAATTGACCTACGTTTATGGGATATTGGACAAAGAACCAGAATTTAGTTTGGCGGTGCCTACAGAGCAGCAACAAAATGCCTTAAGGGGTACGATTACTTCTTACTTAAGCGCACAAAACAAAGTTCAGCAATCGATCGCGTGTGCTGATCTTCCGGATAGCATTTCTGATTCCTTGCTATGGGGATATCAGACAAATATCAATGAAGCCCCTATCAATCGTTCGGGATTGCTCAATCAGGTTGATGTAACCCATTATTCATTCATCGGATTCGATTCTTTGACTTCGAAAACCCAAAGCGCAATTGTTTCTTATTTAAGCCGTACGCAGCGTAATTTTGCTTTGTTGGGAGCCAAAAACAATCCGTTATTGCCCATAAAGGCGTTTGAATTGCCAACTTGTTAGGTCTCCTAATTCCCATTGACATAAGGGGCAAAAAGTCGTTGGATGGGATTAATGCAAAGTCATTTTTCCCCTCAAGATAATTTTTTGGAAATCATCAGCCAACATTTACCGGATGTTGTTCCCTCTTCTGTCCATCATATTCAAACGGGATGGACTAACATCGTGATTTCGGCATCCGATGATAAGGATTCCTATATTTTCCGGTTCCCGAGAAATGACTTTTTCTCCAGAATGATGCTCAAAGATTATTCTTTTTGCACCTTTATTAAGGATAAAGTTCGGTTCAAACTGCCGAATTTACAAATATTTTACGACCAAGATCGCCCCTTTAGTATGCACCAAAAGATCAAGGGATGGTCGTTGACCGAACGCTTTAAGTCTTTATCGCGTCAGGCTCTTACCAATGTTGCGTTTGATATCGCCCAATTCCTTAAGGATTTGGAGGCAATTGACCCAAAAAGCTTACCCAATTCTTGCAACATGTACGTTTCGAAATTCTTGGATGAAGTATCTGAGGTTACGGAACAACCGTACGATTTGTCCCAACACAATTTGTTACGTGAATTGGAACAAGATCCGCATGTGGTTCATGGGGATTTAAATCCAGGAAATATTTTATTGGATGAAAACGACCGGATGATTGGCGTAATCGATTTTGCTTTTGCCGGTATTTCCACAGATTATTGCGATATCGCACGGATTATTGGCCGCTCAGATGCCACCTTCGAAGAACCCCTAGTTAAGGCTTATGAAGAGACTATGGGTAAAAAACTGGATTTAAAGCGCATCAAATCGATTATCGACATCTGGAATTATGTTGAAGGGAAATACATTGCGTATATCCGTTCGCATCACCCAGAAATCCAATTGCCTAGTTAAGTTGTAACCTATGAATACCCAATTCGTTGTCCCAAGCGAATGGGCTGGTCAGCGTATCGACAAGTTTTTAGCAGAACATTTAGATAATCATCCGAGCCGTACACGTATCCAACAAGCGATTGTATCCGGTTCGCTTCAAATCAACAACCAAACCGTTGTTGACCCCAATTATCGGATAAAAATTGACGATCAGTGTGCGTTTTGTCTTCCGGATCTACCCCCCACTACCCTGATTCCGACTCAGGGAGATTTGGATATTCTATTCGAAGACGAATTCGTTATTGTTCTTAATAAGCCAGAGGGGCAAGTCGTCCACCTAGGAAATCAAGTAAAGCCGGGCACTACGTTGGTCGAAAACGTACTGTCGCATACCCCGTTAAGTACTGCAGCGGGTATTCAACGACCTGGGGTTGTTCACCGGCTCGATCAAGCAACTTCAGGGGTTATTATCTTTGCTAAAACAGATCAAGCGTACTGGTTGTTAACAAAAGCATTTGCAGAACGCCGGATTCACAAAACCTATTATGCTTTGGTCGAAGGCGTTTTTGCATGCCAATCTGGGATAATTCAGGCTTCTATAGGCAGAAATCAACGCGATCGAACCGCTATGTGCGTCATTCCTACCGGCCGAAGCGCTTGTACCCAATGGGAACGTTTGGAAGCTTTCTCCAAAGCCCACCAAACTTTATTAGCCTGTTATCCCATTACCGGACGTACGCATCAAATCCGCGTGCATCTAAAACACATAGGTCATCCTATTGTCGGAGATGAAAAATATGGGAAATCCGATGTACGTTTGTTCTTACACGCCTATCAAATTGCCTTTGTGCACCCTATTACGCAAAAAGAGCTTATAATCACCGCACCTTTGCCAACTGCATTCAACGAACGCATTGAAAGATTACGCTACTCCGAGCGTTCGGTTGAAGCATGATTGAGGTAATGAGCAACCGGTGAATTACATCACCAATCCACCATCAACGTTGATTACTTGCCCTGTAATATACCCAGACTGTTCCGAAGCAAGAAATACAGCAAGATTTGCCACATCTTCCGGCTTTCCTAGACGTTTCATAGGAATAACAGTTTTCGCTTGCTCGACAATTTTGGCATCCAAGCTTTGAGTCATGTTGGTATCAATAAACCCAGGCGCAATCGCATTAACCGTTACCGAACGTCCTGCTAGTTCTTTCGCTAACGATTTCGTAAATCCAATTAATCCGGCTTTTGCTGAAGAATAATTGGCTTGCCCAGCGTTTCCCGAAACTCCTGAAACCGAAGACATGTTGATAATACGTCCCCAGCGGTTCGATACCATAGAACGCGCAACGGCTTTTGTGAGATAAAACGCACTAAAGAGATTAGTAAACAACACCTGCTCCCAATCATCTTCTTTCATTAACAAAAATAGTTGGTCTCGAGTAATCCCCGCGTTGTTTACTAAAATATCAATTTTTGGGTAACGTTCTAAGATGGTCTTACAAACCGTAGCGATCGAAAGCTTATCCGCAACATCCATCGCAAACGCTTCAGCACGTCCACCTTGCTCTACAATAGATTGTGCAACCTGCTTACAGTTACTTTCAGTACGGCTTACACACAATACAATTGCTCCTTCTTTTGCAAAGGCTTCTGCAATTGCTTTTCCAATACCACGACCCGCTCCAGTAACTAATGCTACACGTTCCTTCAAGAGATTCATACCTTTTCTTGTAAGAATTGAACCTAATTTTAGCAACTTTTTTATAAAGATTTGCAATTGTTATGATAAATATCGTAAATAGATGCTATGAAGTTTTGGAAAAAATTTTGCATCTATAGTACTTTAAGCATCCTAGGATTGTTTGCTTTGTTAATCATTGCATTGCAGTGTTCATGGGTACAGGAAACAAGCTTAAAACTTGCGTTACGCAGTCAATTTCAAGAAGTGCATTTTAAACGTTATATTGGTTCCTCAACTTCTATAACCGCTGATGCCATCGAGGTCAAAAATCCCAACCAAAGTATTACTATTCGCCAATTAAATTTGCAATGGACTCCTTGGAGCCTGATTTTTGGACGCAAATTACACGTCAAAAACTTTCAAGCGGTCGTATCCGTTGATTTAAATGAGCCGCTTCCAGAAAAAGTTACTCAAACTGCAGGATTTTCTACTCATTCTTCCAAAACTTCAGACACTTTTTCGTTTTTTGATTCTTTAAAATTACCGGTTAAATTGGATATCGAAAGTTGCGATATCCACTTGGAAGCACATGTTCCGCAGGTAGATGTTCTCGGTGGACATATTACCCTCAAGAACTTATCAGCTAACAACTGTGGTATATTAGAATACAGAGCTCAAATAAATACCCAAATAGGTTCGGAAGTTTTGAGCAATCAACTCGAAGGAAACGTTAAACTTAATCTTAATGAAAGTTCCAATTTCACCCAAATCGATTTAAAAGGGTGCGCAAAGCTCAATAAGGGCTCTGTCAATTATCCAGCCATTGATTATAAAGGGTCGTTAGCAAAGGTTAAGGATTCGTCCAATGAACATTTACAATTGAATATTGTATATGGCGCTAACAATGAGGTTTCGCTCGTTGGAGAAACGGGTAAGAGCGCCAATCATCTCGTTAATATCAAGTGGAATGCGAATTTAGACCAAAATTGGTTACAAATGCTTCCACTAGCTCATATTCCTACGGTATCCATTCAGTCAGAAGGAACGTGTAATTTAAAGCGTGATACCCATTTGTGGCAGTTAAATGGTTTGCTGAATGGCACAGCTTACAATTTATACCCTGAAGCTATCAACTTGCCTGTCGTTAAAGGCACTGCTCAATTTAATGCAGAATTTAATGCGCAACAATTTACGTTAAACAAATGTGATGCGTTATTGGGCGATGATAAAGAACAAGGTCGTATCTTTTTCCAATCCAAGATGTACCAACCCTTAACCTATTGTTACGCTAAAAAAGCGCTTCAATGCCACTCAAAGGATAACCCACTTCTGGTTGAACTAAAATATCAAAACCTACCGTTTGGGTTTATTAACCCCTATCTTGCATCACAAGGTCATTTTATTGGCGCTCATATTACCGAAGGAACAATCCAAGTGTCTTTTGATGATAAAAAACAGGAATTGGTCATCGATACCACCAAACCTATTTCAATCTATTGCGATCAAATCGCAATCAATCATCAAAAATTATTAACCAACACACTTGCTCGCTTTAAAGGCCAATGTGCTATTAAAAGTGATTCCTCTTCTTTAAATTATCAAGCTGACTTAGCAGTTCAGGGAAAAAATGAGGATACTCCTTTCTTACATTATACTGCCAAAGGAGAGGGAAAATTTCTCTTAACAAATGTTTCATACTATACGTGTATTGGGAATCTAGAATTTAATCAGAATTTATCTAAATCTTATTTGGATTTAAGTTCGTTAAAATGTTCTTTAAATTCAGAACTACATTTAAAATGCTCACACAATTTTATATATACATTAAAATCTGAGTGCTGTGATTTTTATCAATTTGCTTGTGAACTTTATGGTAATTCTAAGAAAAACGATTGGATACGTCTCAAATTGTTAAAAAATTTTAGCGTTCTTAAGGGAGTTTTGATTAATGTTTCTACCGACCCATTGGTTCAGTTTCAAGTAAATCAATGTCCTTTAGATTTAGTACAGTATCAAGGTATTGGAACAGAAGGAACATTTTCGACTCAAGGACATATTAAAGCAGCACCAGGAGGGTTTGAATTTGAATTAACGCAACCTCTAAAGGTGGATAATTTCGCTCTATATCTTGAAAATCAGGAACAGCTGTGTTTGAAAGGTATCACTATTGATCAATTGAATTGTGGGACATATCAACTACACAAATGGCATTTTGGGGTTAAAAATTTACGGATTGATGCTCCTCAGCAAAACGAGCCTCTGTTATTAGTGGATGCTGATGTTAGTGGGTATGATGACCAAATTCAAACCACTCATGGATCGGTGGAAGCAAAACTAGATGCGTTAAGCGTACAACCTTTTGCGTTAAAATACCCAGGGTTTTTCGGTAATATCCAGAGTAAATGGCAATGGGAAGCTAAGAACAAATCTGCAGATACATCAGCTCATCTATCGTTGTCATCGGTACCATTTGATTTATCGTTAAAGAACCACTATACCCAAGGTTCAAAGCAAAGCCATCAATTAGAAGGATCGATTGTTTTAAAGCATGAAAATCACACCAGTGATTTAAGCTTTCAGCAAACGTTAACCCAACAGAATAAGTTGTCGGGTAAAATTACCAGCGATAAGCTATGGGCAAGTGATTGGATGGCGTTGATAAAGTACATTCAAGATGCACTTAAAACGACCCAAACAAAAGCTGTTGGCAGTAGGGTATCGAATTCATCGGCTGTATCAACGGCGAGTACGTCGAAGACTCCAGAAGCAAAAGCTAAATTTACGTTGCCCATTCAAGGCAATGTGGATGTTCAGCTAAAGTCCATTCCGGATTTAGAACTCCAAAACTTCTCCAGCAGTATTAATATTACTCCAACGGCTATTGCGGTTAAGAATCTAGGTATGCAATGCTGTGAGGGTAACGTTCAAGGGCACGCATTGTATGATCTCAATCAACAGCATGTTGAAGGCTCATTGTTAGCCGATCGTATGCAATTGAGCAAGATGTGGAACATTCCAGCTTATTTCCAATATCCCCTATCGCTATATGGGCAATTGAGTGGAACGGCGGGGTTTAACGCGGATGTTAACGGTGATTTGGAGCATCTACAAAATGCAACCACTCATGTATCCGTTCAAGCTACCAATGGAAGATTTATACCGAGCAAAACTGTATCTACCGGAACTCAAGCGGTATCGGGTATTACTTCCTTGTTGCAATCTGCGACCGATATAACCGTACCGGGAACAGGAGCTATTGAATTTTTGTCTAGTTATGCGAAAACAATAGATTTTTCTAAATTCGCATTGAATCTACAACGGGAATCCGCAAAGCCAATCGTATTTCAGGGCAATGTAACCAATGCTGATTTGGCAATTGATGTTGACGGTCAAGTAAGTACGGATTTTTCGCGTCCAATGGAGCAACAAAACTTATTGTGCAAAGTTCAATTCAGCGCGCCGCAACAAAGTCCATTTAACGATCATTTTACGTTTGATGCCAATAATCGTACGGAATTGGGTTATGGCATTGGGCCGCGTTGTACCATCGATGGGACGCTCGGCAAACCCAATTATGGAGGGTTAACGGAGCTATTAAATCATGCAAAGTTACAACAGACTAAGACAAAAAAGGGGAAAGCGACCCAAAAGGACAGTTCAAATCCGATCAATAAAATAGAAAATCTTTTAAAATTGTTTTAAAGATAGAACAAGGATAGATCAGCACTCATTAGGACGATGGTTATTAAAAATAAAAAACATTTATTATTTCAGTTGTTTTTTATTAGAAAATCGTATCTAATGAGTGTGATAATATGAGTAAGCGGTTAGCAACTCTCATTTACATTAGCGCATTTGCATTTTTAGGTTTTTTCTTTGTATTACCATTAAGCGTAGTTATCAAGGGTGGTTTTTCTGATGGCGCGCACGGATTTACATTAGAGTTTTTCCAAATTATTTTCAGAAATCCCGTATATATGCGCGGGTTGTTGAACGCCTTTATCATAGGCGTTGGGGCTACTTTTTTAAGCTTGGTTGTTTCGCTCATTTTAGCCTTTGTAGCTCACAAGTATGATTTCTTTGGTAAATCACTCCTGACTAAAGTCATTTTATTCCCTATCATCTTGCCCTCTTTGATTGCCGCCAATGGGTATTTGCATTTATTTGGGACTTACGGCATTCTTAATGCGTTGTTGCTGCGTTTAGGATGGATTACCAACCCAATTGATTGGGTGGGAGTTGCGCCAATGACCAGCATTATCCTCTTAAACGCATTAAGTTCATTCCCTATTATTTACCTCAATATTATTACAGCGCTGGCTAATCTAGATCCAACGTTAATCGAAGCTGCTAATAATTTTTGCAATAAGCCTTGGCGCAAGTTTTGGTCGATTATCCTGCCGCTCATTCGTCCAGGAATTTTTTCAGGATGTACGTTGGTCTTTATTTGGTCCTTTACCGAGTTAGGTATCCCCTTGATGTTCAACTTTAACCGTATTACCTCGGTACATATTTATCGTGCATTAAACGAAATCAGTAGCAGTACCCTACCTTATGATTTGGTCATCATCATGCTAACGGTAGTGCTTATATTTTACTTCTTAATGCAGGTTTTCTTCAGGAAAAACGATTATCAGGCAAATAGCAAAGCTTCGCATGTGCACGTATGCAAAAAGCCCAGTTTTCTAGGTAATATTGCGTGTTTTTCGGTTTTTGCAGGAGTGCTGCTTGTAGCGTTAAGTCCTCATTTTGTAGTCATCTTGTTCTCGTTCGCAACGGATTGGTATCAATCCTTATTGCCCAATGCATTTACCATCCAAAATTATTGGGAGGCTTTGGGGGATTCGGTTGCAATTCCTGCCATTAAAAACAGCATTATTTATGCATCCAGCGCTACTATTATCGCTATGATATTGGGGTTGGGAATTGCATTTGTTATTGTACGCAGCAAATTACTCGGAAGAAATTTACTGGATTTATGCTCCATGTTGCCCTTAGCGGTTCCTAGTTTGGTCATTGCGTTTGGGTTGCTTGCCATTTCCCAAGAGGGTCAGTGGTTCTCAGCCTTAAAAAAGACGAAAAACCCAACGTGGTTGTTGATCATTGCCTATGCGGTGCGCAAATTACCGTTTATGGTACGTACGAGCGTTAATG
>JAKSVZ010000001.1 GCA_024407725.1 Opitutales bacterium | reverse complement strand
CCCATGAACACAGTGACCATGTGCGCGGATTGAGCCCCTTAAGCAAAATTCCAAACATTCGCTTTTACGCCAATGTTAAAACTCAGCAGGCTATTGAGGCGCATAAACCGCTTGCGGTAAATTGGCAGAATTTTGGGACAAACCCCTTCGATATTGAAGGTCTGGAGGTATGTCCTTTTAGGATTCAACACGATGCGGGCGATCCCGTTGGTTTTCGATTCAATTATCAAGGGGAATGCGTTACGTGGGCTTTGGATGTTGGGCGCATTACCGATACGTTGATTCCTCATTTGACCCAAGCGAATACGTTGGTTATGGAATCGAATCATGATACGGATTTGCTCTGGCATTCGGAACGTTCGATGGCGTTAAAAACCCGCATTACGGAAGCTCATTTGTCCAACAATGACGCATTTGCTTTTTTAACAAAATATCAGGAACAAGCGGCGTGGAAGACTATTTATTTGGCGCACATTAGCCAAGAATGCAATTCACAGCAGTGCTTAGAGCAAGCGATAGAAGCCGCTCATTTAACACTGACAGTGCATATTGTTCGTCCTTGGTAATGGCTTGGGTTGGTATGAAGCGCGCCAAAGGATTTACGTTAGTCGAATTGGTGCTAGCGTTGGGGATTATTGGGATTGGCTTGTTAGCACTGATGAAATGGAATCAGGTGCAAAGCCGTCGTAATGGGGTTGTATCCGAACAGCGTTTGTTAAGCTCATGCGTTCGGGAATTTTTACTGTTTTATCACAATCATTTGGGGTGCGACTGGAGCGGTACGTGGTATGCGTGGCGAGATGGCGATTCCCAAGAACGCAAATTTACGCGCGAGCAACCGCAGCTGTGGGATTTTCGTTTGGAAGTAGAGGACAAGGGTACGGGTTACAACATCTGCTTCTTGAATAAAGCGCGTGGGGCTTGCCTATGGACGTGGTGGGTTTATAAGCGAATAGGAGACGGCTCAGAAGCTTTTTTGGATGATTGACGAATCAATTCTCCATTGAGCGTAATGGGTTGGGTAATATTCCCTTCTTGAATCTCACGAACCATTTGCTTTGATTGCGCATCAAGAAATTCTACCGAAAATGATAGTTTTTTGAGCCTTTTTAGCCTACATTCGTACTGTTCGCCGCGCTTAACAAACAATGGGGCAATGGAGCTAAGGTTGCAGCAATGTTGAAGCTCTAAGGTTTCCAATTCTTGGCATTGGATAAGCGGCGTTAGGTCTTTGATAAACGTATTGTTAGCAAGGAGTGTGTTTAAAGAAGGAATGCCGGTAGATGCTAGTTGGATGCTGGTGAGTGGGTTATCGGATACATCCAAAAACTCCAGTAGGTCGTTGTGCCCACGTACCATCAATAATTGTTCGATCTGATTGTGGCTAAGATCCAATTGACGCAGGTTGTGAAATATGCATCCAAAGGTATGTTTGATGTTATTGTAGGATAAAATGAGTATTTCTAATTGCGGGATGCAGGCAAGCGGCAGAGGATTTTTTATGCGATTGTAGCTTGCGTCGATCCGTTGTAGGTTTTTTAAAACTCCTAGGGGTGTGACATTCTCAATAAAGTTGTGGGAAATGGATAGCTCCTGTAAGCCGGTTAGACGATCAAATCCTTTGAGCGATCGAATTTGCATGCGATCCATCTGTAGCGATTGAACGCTGTCTATCTGAAGCTTATCGTTGGTCAGTGTTTTTTTCAGCACCTTTTGTGCTTGTAAATCCTGTATAAATTCCCACTGATTGCATGCTTGGATGCACGGAAGTTGAATAAGGTATGCTAACGATAGGATAGCGAAGCAATGTGCGCGATAGGTCATCATTTTTTATGGTTTTTGAGGTAAACGCTTAGGTTTCTTGCGGCTTCGGGTCTATGATTGACAAATAAATCCGTTCATTCGTTTTAGCGGTAATTTTTGCTACTAATAGATACACATTAGTCATTTGCAGGATAGGGTTAAAATCCTTCCATCGTCTTTTCATTAGCGAGGTTGAAGTACATATCTTTAATATCCCTAGTGGTATTGGGTGCATCGAAGGTTTCCTTGAATAAGGTAGGTTGATTAGTTTGAATATCGGTATACATCTTAAAGATACCGTTGAAGTTGTGTTTTATATCATCTGTGAAAATGTTATTTAGGAATTTGTAATGGAGGGTTCCCTTTTCATGATCGTCATTAATTCTCCTTGCTAATTCCCGCATGTTATTAAACAGTCCCTCTTTATTATCTTTTGTAATATTGTTGGTAAGTTCATCAAATACCGTTTGGTCGATAGTATTTCCATCTACGAATGCGTTGTTTAATATCTTACCTCCTGTTTCAATTAAGGTATTTTGAATGCTTTCCAGCGGGTTTCCATTGAGCCCTACTGTTGTAAATGCTTCTCCTAATTGTTGTTTACACTCCGTTAAGGATAGTCCTTTCTCGATGAGGGCATTTTGTAATGATTCTATTTTAGATTGAGCTTCTGGCATCAAGGTGTTCATAAAAACACTTAAAGGATCATAGTTGTCGCCTAGAAGTTGTAAGACTTTTTCTTTTGAGGCCATTAACTTTTCACCAAAATCATGCAGGTTCGATTTAAACTGCTCATCAGAGAACAATTTATTAATTTCCTCTTTGGTGGTTTTTTTCTGAATAGTATCCAATAGGCTATTGAACGCCATTTCACCATCTTTTTCTATTTGTTCTGGGCTTTTTTCTACCTTAACACTGTTTTCTTGAACGGTATTTTGGGTGTTTTGGTTTACGTTATTTGTGTTTTCTTTAGCCAAGCCACTTTGTATAAACTGTATACCTGCATATAATCCGATAGCTCCAAAGAGTAATAGGGGGACAACGGGAGTGAAGGCAGCTACAAAACCTACTGCTGCGACGCTTGAAAGGACACCGACAATGGCAGTTCCGATGGCGCCAAGTCCAAAGGCGCTCATGGCAGCACCTATTGCTACTTTTAGTGCATTTAGTTTAGCTTTTATACCTGATACTTGTTGTTCGCGTGCACCTTGAGTACCTTGTGCTTCAGAATTATTGATTGGGCCTGATGGATTATTGTTATCAACCGATTGGTCTTGTAGCGGTACGTCTTGTGAAATTTCTACATTAGACATGGATGGAGTAGGATTTAATGGTGCTGGATAGACAACTCCCTCTATCATTCACTAATCATTGCGATTGGAATGATAGAGGGACAGGAGGAAAAACTACAGATGATTACAAGGTTTTGAGCAAGTCCTTCATCTCTTCTTCCAATTGAAGCATATCATTGCTCGGCTTGTCTCCGAAAGCTTTAATGGCACGTTCTAGATAATTTTTTGCCTTTTCGTTATTAGGTACGTGCATTTCGCATTCAGCGGCGTAGAACAGCAATTCAGGGTCTTCAAACGTTTTTGTTATTGCATCATAGAACAAGCTAGCGTCGGCAGGACCATATAACTTTTCAGTTGCGGTTCCTAGGTAAGAATAGATGCGATAATGCTCAGGGGATAGGGCTGCCATGAAGCTAAACATAGCGTGGGCATCATCCCAATTCTCATGCTCAAATGCGTCATTTGCGAACTTAAAGAGGTCATCAATTGCTTTGTTTTTGGACACCTTTTCGCCGTTCTTTAACCGCATCCAAAGGAAGTCTAAGCGATGATTTTTGTCATACCGTTTGAAGGCTTGAATTCCTTTGTTGAGCAATTTGGTGTTATCCCGTGTATATTGGTCCCATAGAGGCAATTTCTTTTGAACTTGCTCTTTGAAATCTTCTATAGCGGTGTTTCCGTTGTTTTCATTAGCGACCTGTACAGCAGCCAACAGGTTCGCTAAAGAGTTTTGTGCGCTTTGATTCATTCGTGTGCTTTCGTTTTTAATGGTTTTGTATCGGGTCTGTATCGTAATCCAAATTGCTAAAGATTAGATTGTGTATAATCTCGCTTTCATCCGATTTTAAAGGACTATTGGTATTGATTTTCGGTTGTTTATCGTGCGTCATAGTATTTAAATTATATTAAATTTCATTGTTTTTGGCAGCATTTGGGTTAAATCTCCTTAAGATATTGCAATAGATAGTTTGCATCTTGATACTTATTTACCTCGTTTACATTGTTATTTGTAATTATTGAGCTATAAAACGCTTGAACATTTCCATTCTTGATGTTGCTTAAATTTGTTAAAGTGTTTTTGAGCGTCTGCAAATTGCCTTTTAATTCCTCTGTTAGGATAGGATTTTTAGGATCAAGGTAGACTCTTCGATCAATGAGACCCCATGTCCCCATGTTATATAAAGCTTCACTTAAGACTCGTAGTTGATTTTGTACATTGGCAATGTCAATATCATCTGTTTTACCGTCTGCGAAATTATCAATGTTCTGTATTAATTGCGGGATATCACATTGTTTTAAAATATGTTCATATACTTTCTTCCCTGTGTTTTCAATGATGCCTTGGAACATCTTTTGAATATTATTTGCGCTTACAATATTGGTTTCGCCGTTAAGCATATTTTCGAGTAATTCGGGTTGATTGGCTTTAAGATTGGCATACATCTCCAATATATTATCAATGTTCACTTTTGCGTTTCCAGCGAGACTACTTAAATATGTGTTGATATCATTTGGGGACTTAGAAACCATGTCTTTTGCTAAATTAGCTAAACCGTTAAAAAGTGCTTCTGAATTACCTTCAGTGATATTAGAAACGATCTCCTTAAATACGTCGGTGGGAATATTAGCGTTTTCCGAAATTGCAGAATTTAATATCTTGCTACCGGTTTCAACCAATGTATCTTTGATAGTTCCTAGAGGATCCTCCTTAAGCTTCCCGTTTTGAAAGGCTATTGTTAAATGTTGTTCAACATCCTCTAAATGTAAAGTATGACCTAAATCGCTATTGATAACGTTATTTTTAAGCGTTTCTAGTTGTGCTTTTGCTTCTTTTAGCTTATCGAAAGCTTTGGTAAGTATGCTTGGTTCGGTACTCTTACTTGGCAATAGTTCTTTTTTGATTTGCATCACTTCAGTACCAAGCTTAGACATGCTTGCCATGAAGTCTTTATTTTGGCATAAAGCCATTAAGTCATTTAAAGAATGCGTATTTTTAATAGCCCCTGCTATATTTTTCCCACCATCTATCATCGTATCAACCGTCTGTTTAAGTTCTGGGTCAAGATTGTCGTATTGGTTTTTTAATTCATTTTTTGTAAAATCCACCATTACGTTTTTGGTGTTGTTCGCTATATCATTAAGATTGCCCATGTCTACTTTTCCACCATTTGCTTTAGCCTTAGCAATGCCTTGAAATATAGCTGTAATACCTAAAGATACTAAGGTTGACATTGATCCGCCCAGCTTTGTAAATAAAAGTCCGCCTAGTCCTGCAGCAGCGATACCTATTAATACTACTGGTATTATAGGACATAATGCACTGGTAATACCTGCCGCTACAATACTTGTAATCATACTGGCAATACCCATTGCAGTAGCGGTAGTTCCGCCGAAAAATACTAAAGCACCTATTCCTTTACCAATGGCTTTGAAAGCTGTTTTGAAAGCTGTTTTGATTTTTTGACATTTGGTTTGTTGCTCAACTGGGTTTTGATTTTCATTTGCCTTATCGCTCTCTTGAATTTGTGGATTATTAACAGGGTTTTGTAAGCCTAGGTTTGAGACATTAGGGTTTTCGAGTGACATAGATTGTAGTAGATTAGATTGATTTGAATAAGTTAGTTATTAGAAAGGTGTTTCATTAGGTTTTTGCGTATCCTTTGGATCATCAAGGTGTGCATCTGACAAATGCGGGATTTGCTCAATTGAAATAGGGTAGCGATTTGCGACCAATGGATACCTTGTTGATAATGAAGTTGGAACATATGCTGCATCTTTTCGGGGAGTTGATTCACTTCGTGATGAAGCAGTTCGTACAATTCTTTTTGTTCATACGCGTCGATACCAGTTTGTTGGTTGTGATCGGCTAGTTGATTGGCGATCAATAAGGATGAGTTCTCCCGATCCCAATCACACGGCTGATCTATTGATATAAATACGTACGGTTTTAAATATTGTTTAACCTGATTAAGCTGTTTTTTGGTTAAATGCAGGTAATTACAGGCTTCATCGTCAGATAAGGGACGACCGAGCGTCTGTTCCCAATGCTTTAACGTTTTATTGTAGCGAGTGATTTTTTGCCGCAAATGCCTTGGAAGCCAATCAAGACGACGCAGTTCGTCTAGAAGCGCTCCACGGATACGAATGGCGGCATACGCGCCAAATCGTGCATCTTTGCGGGCATTATAACTTTTGCTGGCGGAAATTAATCCGAGCAGCCCAATGGTATGGATACTTTCCCGATCGATTGAATCCGGAAAGTGCGCCAATGTTTTTTTAGTAATCGATTTTACTAGGGGCAGGTAGAGTTTCACCAGTTCCCAGTTGGGGCGCTGTATGTCATTGGATGGTTCCGACAGCGGTTGTTTTGAGGACAATGGGGATTTGGGTAACACCATGGCTTGGGGTTAAAAGCATAATCGATGCCAAAAACCAAAACCTAGGTAATGCGCCGCTATCAGCGGTTTTAATGCGCCTTAGGACTGTAATGGAAAAAGTAAAAGTAATGGAAAAAACTGGTCGGGTCAGCGAGATTCGAACTCGCGACTTCTTGCACCCCATGCAAGCGCGCTACCAGACTACGCCATGACCCGATAATACCTATTTATCTCACCGTTTGCATTGGCTGCCTGTCAAGGTTTATTGCTAGCAGATGAATAAAATAAGGCAAAAATATAGCTCGATTTTAGCCCCTCAGAGCTTGCCTTAGAACGTTCTTCCTACACCCAAATAGATTTGGTCGGAATGGAGATTAGCGAGCTTCGGAATTTCATACCCATAACATTTAGCACCAAACATCTGGTGTAATCCGATATGGCGATAACCAACCTCAAATAGCGTTTCAAACTTCTCTGCACGTACAAACAGGCTAAAGTTGTATAGTAACGAGCCGGAATGGACATACTTACGGCGGTTGCTAAGACTAGTATAAGGGAGCCAACCAGCTGCTCTATTATATCGCGAAAACCATTCCAGCGTAGTAAATTTGGTACAGACATAAGCGCCACCAATACCGACACCGATCCCAGCGGATAACCAATCTAAGATATAGTGTTCCCAATAGATATTGACCTGCGCTCCGGCAATACGTTGATTTTTAAGGTACATTAATCTAAATAAACCTGTATGAAGTCGGGGGTTAGGATCCAAATTACGCATTGCGACTGTTATAAGATCAGGACTAGCTAATCCATCCCAATTCATATAATTAATTTTCTTTCTGTTTTTGCGATCAAAATTGGCATAAGCCCCTAGGATTTCTACTTCTAACCCTAATGCTCCGATGTCAAACACATCAAAGCGTCCACCTAAAGCCACCGATAAGTTTTTGTGATCTTTGTATTTGAAGCCCTCGGATCCGCATCGGTTGTTATTACGAAAAACACGATAGTGAGTAATACCCATGACAGTGGGAGCTTGGGTTGCTCCTCTTGTGAATGCGCCTAGATTTTCCCCCTTCAACTCTCCAAAACCACTACGTACCATGACGTACAAACCATAACAGGGGGTGTGTATTCCCAAAGCAATACTTAGGGCTATTAATAGACTTACTCTTTTAGTCATTTCCTTATAAGGCGTTTCCTTATAAGGCGTTTCCTTATAAGGCGTTTCCTTATAAGATTTTGGGCGTTTTTTGAAAATTGCAAGCTTTTTTTTGGGGGGGGGATAGAAGCTACGCCGCTTCTAGCGCTAAAAGGATGAGGTTAGCATGCTTCCATTAAGGCGATACGTTCGATGGATTTTGGTTGTTGGCGGTTGGTTGCTATTAGCCTTTTGAGCGTATATACTAATTATGTATGAAGATTGAAACGGATATAGAATTGATTCTAAACGAGCAGGTACGCCATGAGTTCGAGTCGGCTTATGCGTATTTAGGGTTATATTCAGCCTTAAACGCGCTAAATTTTGATGGTTTTGCGCATTGGATGCGGAAGCAATACCGCGAGGAATTAGAGCATGCGGATCGGTTGATTGATTATATTCAATCGCGTCAGGGTGTTGTTAAATTGCAGGATTTTAAGGTTAAAAATTTCACCCTAAAATGCCCATGCGAAGCTTTTAAGATTGCTTATGATTTGGAGGTTAAAAACACGAAAAATATTCACCGAGCGTATGAATTGGCGGTAAAAAAGCATGATTACCCAACGCAGGTTTGCCTCCAGTGGTTTATTACGGAGCAAGTTGAAGAAGAAGAGCAATGCAGCCACTATATGGATTCTGCTCATCGCATTGCTACCAAGGGAAGCTTAGAAGCGATGCTGGAACTGGATCGCATTGCTGGCGAACGTTAAGCTGGGGTTTAATCCAGCTCAACGACAAAAGCCGAACCTTATTTGTTATCTTTGCTTTCTTTATTTTCTTTTACCTCTTTGTTTTCTTTGTTACCAAAGACAGGTTTCGGTTTTTTGAATGATCCATCCCAGCTCGTTTTAGCCTTTTCCTCTTTCATAAGAGGTTTGGCTGCAGCTTCAGGGGTTTTGGCTTCTGAGTGCCAAGTAATGAAGTAAATTTCACTCTTGCCTGCTTGTTTCCCTTGCTCAAACAATTCATTAAAACGTTCTAGGACGCGTGCTCCTGGGGTGAAGGTACAGCCGGATTTGATGTCTCTAAATTCAAACAGCCCGCCATTGTACACTACTAACACATGACCGCCTTTGGGAGTTAACAGAAGGATGTAATCGAGGCTTTTGAGTTTACTCAAACGTTCTTCCCGTTGCCATTTGGGATAAACCTTAGAGCAGTCAAATTTGCGTACGATTTGACCTGCGTCTTTTAAATCCTTGGTGCAGTGAGGCAATGTTCCATTGGAGATGTAGTGCAAGATACCGGAGCAATCAAATCCGCGGAGTTCGAATAGGGCATCAGGGTTTTCCTCAGATGTTTTTGATGTAAATTGATAATCAACAGGCATGGGAATAGCTTCGAAGTTGTTTCCGCCCCAGCAATACGGAACTTGTTCATCCAAGCAGCGTTTCAAAATCGCGTCACATTCTTTTAGAGGCAAAGGTTTTGCCTTCGGTTGTTGAAGTGGCTTATTTGATTCAGTATCAATGACGTTTTCCAGAAAATCTTGATGGATATAGCCTTTTAATACGCGTTTCCCTAGTAAATATTCAACGGGGATGATAGGTCTTGCTTCGAGATCTAAAATGTTGATCTGTTCTCCCGGTAGCAAAACTGCGTCTAAAGCGGAGCATTCAGTTCCCTTTGCGCTTTTTTCGTATTCTAAAGTCGTGTCTTTGGTTGTGAATACGGGTATTTTACAATCAGGTTTAACCTCATAAGGATTCCCATAAGCCAGTAGTGGAATCAGGCTGAACAAGATTCCAGATAATGTAATTTTTTGCATAGTCATTTAGAATTATTAAAGGATCACCGCATCATCGGTTCATCAGACTTAGTATGAAAGCTTAGGGTTCTTTGTCAATGATACGTACGAAAAACTTTCCGCTTCGATGCCATAGCCATTGACCGTTGGGATCGGCAGAGAAACTTTGTACCTGCGTTCGATTGCGAGCGAGTGGAATCAACAATCCGCGTTTCAATTGGCGCTCTAACGATAACGTTTGTAGTAGGTGAGTCGCTTGCGTCCAGCGTTGATGCTGTTGAGTATACTGTTGCTGCAAACACGTGCGTAGCCGTTGTGTGAGCTGCGTTAATTGCTCAGAACGCTTCTGTAGGGTTGTGGATGGTTTTAAGTGCTTCAAACCTTCGGCGTATTGGTTAACTTGTACTGTTTTTGCGCTTAAATGCCTTTGATAAGCTGCTTGGAGGCTTTGGGTGTAGCGCGCATAACGTTCTCGGTACGTAATAATCAACTGGGTGGGTTTGAGCGCTGCAAGGCGTTCGGTTAGATGGACAACCTGACGTTGAACGGTATGTGTTCGGAACTGGACGGTCTGTTGAAATCGGGTGCTTAGGTGCTGATACTGTTGAGCGTACGATTGGTAGGTGCGTGCAATCCATTCAGCAGCAGCCGTTGGGGTTTCTGCTCGCTTATCTGCAACAAAATCGCACAGGGTGTAATCGATTTCATGCCCAATGCCGGTTAACAATGGTTTTTTGCGGGTTGCTAAGGTACGTACCAGCGTTTCTTGATTGAAGCCATTTAAATCTTCAAAGCTACCTCCGCCTCGAATCAACACAATAAGTTCGATATCCGAGCGCTTATGCAGTTGTTTGAAGGCATGTATAATGGATGCTGCAGCTCCGTTTCCCTGAACAAGCGCAGGAGCCAATAGGACGGAACCAAGCCAGTTTTCGCGCTGCAGGGTATGGATAAAATCCTGCAAGGCTGCCGCTTCGGGTGAGGTAATAACTCCAATGGTATGCGGTAGGGGCGGCAGCGGTAACTTTTTATCTGCGTCAAACAGCCCTTCGTTTTTGAGCTTCGTTTTTAAGGCTTCAAATTGCTGCTGGAGTTCCCCCAATCCCAATTCGCGGATTTTATTGGCAACAATTTGGTAACGTCCGGATGCAATATAAACATCCACACGTCCTTCAATGAGCATCAATTGCCCATTCGTGAGGGTCGGCAGAAGCGTATTACTCGCGTTGTTGAATAAAACTACCGGAATTTGACTCGCCGCATCCTTTAAGGTGAAAAAGGTGGTATTTTGCGCGCGCCGTAGGTTGGAAATTTCTCCATAAACAGCAACGTAGGGAAAGGCGTTACGGATGCAGGTTTTTAGGTGCATCGACAAGGCTTCCACCGACAGTGGGCCTTTGATGAATGGGGTTAACATACCGTTGAATTCGTTTTGCGGAAACGGGAACCGTAACGGTAGGTGAAGTAAATTCCTAGGAGGAGCGCTGAGAAAACGATCCACCCTAATTGACCCGACAGGATGGCTTGTCCGCTACAAATAAAGCCGATTGCCCATAGAGCTTGCATCAGCCAACTAATGCTCAAATAGTGCCAAAAATGTACATCTTTGAGGGTCGCCAAGATATAACATTGAATGGAGTAGGGGATATGCGGAATCAGTTGGATCAAGAAGCACCAACGTAAGCTGGTGAGTCGTCGATCGGTTGGAATGTCCGGCAATTTAGTATGTCGGAAGATGAGCGAGAACAAAAAGCGATTGAGGCACTTTTTGTAAAAGAAGTAGGAAAATACAAGGTTGAACCCGATGCAGCAGAAACTGATTACGCAGGCGCTTTTGATAGGCCATAAAGCCCCAGCACACACGAGCATGGGAGATAGGGGAAGACCAAATGTTGGGAGAAATAATAGGGAAAAGAGCAACAGTCCCGCATGATGCTTCATTAGGTTGTAAAACAATGCTAATTGCTGGCGCAAATAGCTAAAGTATTCCCCTTGACTCGCTAGATAAGCTAAAACGAATACCCCTAATAATGAAAATAAACCGATAAGGCTAATCTTACTGATGAACCCATGGCTATTTTGTCGCTTCATGGGGGCTGTTGATTTTTATAATCCCCAAGTGCGCTTTAGATGACGATGCATTTTAGAACGCTTGCGACGCTTGTGCTTGTTCATCTTTAAAAGACGCTTCTTCTTTAAATTACCCATAGGATCTTTTTTTTATTTAAAAAGCCATGAGCTGCAAAAAATGTAAAGTAAAAAATGCCTTTATGTTTTTATTGCGTTTTAGATTATAATGTTGAAAATGTTGAGCGTATGATGAGTAACGAGAAGCAGCCTGTTGAAAGTTTTGCCGAGGCTAATGTGCTTCAGGCGATTCCTCATAGACCGCCCTTTTTATTTGTCGATCGGGTGGTTCAAATAACGCCAACGAGTATTAAAACCGAGCGGCGTTTGCGTTCAGACGAGGAGTTTTTCAAGGGGCATTATCCCAATCAACCTATTATGCCGGGGGTGCTGCTGTGCGAAGCGGTTTTTCAAAGCGCAGGTATTTTAATGAGCCAGCAGATTATGAAACCGGATGAGTTGGATAACCGAGTTCCTGTGTTGGTTCGGGTCGAATCTGCTAAATTCAAACGCATGGCGTTACCGGGGGATTGTTTGCAGCTATCGGCTACGTTTGACCATCGCATACAGGATTTCTTTTTCTTCGATGGCTGTGTCCACAAAGAGGAGCAGCTGTTGGTATCCATCCGTTTTATATTAGGAATTGTATCCGAGGTGGCGCATGGGTGAGGAATCTTTTTCAGTGGATTCCTACCTTGGAATTAAAGGGAAAACCTTCCTGTTGTTTGGGTTGGCTAATCGTAAAAGCATTGCGTGGTATGTAAGCCGCGTTTTGGAAGCTTTGGGCGCTAAGGTTATTTATTCTGTGCGTTCAGAAGATAGAAAAAATGAGCTATCGCGCTGGATTCAACCAGAACAGATTTATGTGTGCGATGTAGAGCAGGAATCAGAGATCGAGCGCCTAAAATCAGCTGTTGAGCAGCGTTATCCGCACATTGATGGCATTTTACATTCAATTGCTTTTGCCAATTTTTCGGATGGATTTAAGCCATTCCATGAAACCAAACGGGCGGATTTCTTGCAGGCGGCTGAAATTTCCTGTTTCTCATTGGTTGAAATTGCACGCTACTTTAAGCCTTTATTGACCGAACAAGCGTCAGTGGTTACGGTTGGCATTTCGTCGCAAGTAACGGCGATTCATTACGGTTATATGTCGCCTATTAAAGCGGCATTGGAAAGCACCGTTCGCTTTTTGGCTAAATCGTTCAGCAGCGATAGCAGCGTTCGGTTCAATGCTGTCGGTGCGGGTCCCTTAAAAACCAGTGCATCCGCGGGTATTCCTAGCTTTTTGCCCAATTATTTATTCGCCGAACAGTTAACCTTGCGTAAGCGTGCTTTGGAAACGCAAGAGGTTGCGAATGCCATTGTATTTTTGCTCAGTCCTTTATCGAGCGGAATCAACGCCCAAACGGTGGTTGTTAACGCCGGTATGGATTGTAATTATTTTGATGAGGCCGTTGTAAAGAAGGTAATTGCATGAGTGCAGTCAATTTTGTCGTGATTGGTGGAGGAGCTTGGGGTACAGCCGTAGCGGTTCATTTGGCAAAAATGCATGATGATGTTGTATTGGTCCCGCGCGATGAGTCTAAAGCTAAAGCCTTACGGGATGCGCACGAAAACACCGAACGTTTGCCAGGCATTCCTTTACCTGAATCGTTAATGATCGATGCAGATTTTGCGGTTCATATTACCTCCGAAACCATTCTGTGCTTGGCTTGTCCAACCCAAGGACTTGCGGAATTGTGCGCTCAATTGCAACGCATTCATTTGCCAAAAATTCCTGTGATTTCTTTGATGAAAGGCTTGGGTAAAGACTCTCTCCAATTGCCTTCGCAGGTAATTCAATCATTTTTACCTCAAGTTTTAATTGGAAGTTTATCGGGTCCTACGTATGCTCGGGAATTTGCTAAGGGATTACCGGCTGCCATGGTTTTAGGAGCCGATGAAACGTTAAACTTTTTACCGCCTCTTTTCAGCAATTCCGTTGTAAAGGTGTCCTTTTCCGAAGATAGGATTGGGGTCGAACTTGGAGGTTGCTTGAAAAATAGCTACGCTATCGGCGCAGGCATTATTGAGGGTTTGCAGTTGGGCGATAATGCTCGAGCAGCCTATCTAGCGTCTGCTTTGGCCGAAATGGTCAAAATTGGTACTTATTTGGGCGGCAAAAAAGATACGTTTTATGGATTGAGCGGCTTAGGAGATTTAATCGCAACCACTCAGGGTTCTTGGAGCCGTAACCGACAAATAGGGTTTGAAATAGCCCAAGGCCATTCCATTGAGCATTTATTGCAATCAGGAACCGTAGAAGGCTATAGCAGCTTATTATACTTCCATGATGTGTTGCAAAAAGCTTCTATGTTGCAAAAAGCTTCTATAAAAGCCCCGATTTTAGATGCTTTATATGCAATTTTCTACAAAAATTGTTCGGTCTGTGAAGTGGCGAATAATTTGGTGACAGCTTGCTAAAAGCGCATAGCTGCCTTGAGTGTTAATCCTGACGGGTGCCAGCGTATTCTCCACGGAAATCGATTTCCCATGCAATCCATTTAAACCAAACAATACGCTTTGTTAGCTCTGATGCTATCAGAAGTGCCATTTTTTTGGTACATTGCCGAGCATTATGAGTATTTTAACCGAGCAAGAACTAATCAATATTATTAATAATCCAGCAAATAACATTACGGACGTTACGCGTAATGCTGACAATAAAATTGTTGAATTTAAGACGACCAAACGCCTGCAGGAAATTGTAGGGAAAGAGGATCTGGAGAGGGAAGAAGCTTATAATGTATTTAAAGAAAATAGACCTGCAACGTGTTTTGATGCCTATGAGCGGGTTGCAGATCGAATGAATCTGCAATCGTTGTTAACCTCTGAGCAACAGGAACTGTTTAAAGATGATACAGGGAAACTTGTTCCTGCTTATCAGGTGACTTTTGACAGCATCCTTTCTATGTTAAAGCGTGAGGGATGTGCACCAGACATACTACAAAATGCGTTGAAATGGCGTTCGGATGCTAAAAGTTTTGAAGTAGCGTTAGACCAATGGGTTGAATCATTGACGGTACTACAAGAATTCCAATACGAATATATGGGTGAACATTCAGTTCCTGTTCACGAACTATTGCGTTATGAGTTACCATCAGAAGATGTATTTGCAAAAGCGTTTAAAGAGCAGTTTCGAAAGATTTTGTATCAATGTATCCAAAATCCACGGGTGCGTGATAGAGTAATCCTTATTTTAACTTTAGATGCTAACTCGCCTAAGGATTGGAAATTCTTACTTTCGCATAATTACAATAATTCTCTCGAGGATTGTTGTTATTGGCCTTCGATGAATGCTATGCAGTTAGGTGGTGACTATGTTCCTATGACGGTTAGCCATGAATTGGATCATACGTTCCATAATTTATTGTATATGGTGTACGATTGTGAAAGATGTATGATTGATTTCGGAACGATTCCATTCACTCGCAAGTTGGTAAACCTACCTGATGTAGAAGACAAAATGATTCAGGTAAGTCGTAGGGAAATGGAAGCGTTTTGGGGAATAGAAGAATCGCAAACGCTTCAGTTTACCAATTCGCAGATTAACTTTTCTAAACGCGTATTATGCGAACGTTATTTTATGAAAGCTGTTTGGTCAGATGGTGAGGAAATGTTTACCCGAATGGGGGTGAATATGTTATCGGATCATGACGAAAAAATAGGTATTTTCTTTAACCCATTTTCGGAAATAGGTGTACAGGAGGCAGTGATTTGGGGACATCCTGAACGGTTTAGGATTGTTGAGAATCATGTTTACGACATGCCAACGATTGTAAAGGATGTTGTGTATATGCTTCCGGGGCAAGATAATAGCTGCCCTGCTCAGTTTCCAATTGTGTATCTTAACCCCGAAGTAAGAGATGCTATAAATACTATTGCTAATGATATTAAAACTAACGGATTTCCGGTTCCTGCTGCTGATATTCAACGTATTTTGTTTAAAATTCTAAAAGTAACTACGGATATTCGTCCGTGCCCTCCGGTTAATCCTGAAGGAACAGCAGATGATTTTTATAGCAATTTGTCGCAATTGCACAAAAGTTTTGGCCTTAAATCTGTGGAGGATTATAGGGAAGCTTAAGCCATGGGGGAATTTGGGTACAACGCAGCCATTTAATCATGCGTTTTACTCAGACTTACGCTCTTGATAAGAGCGGGTTTTAAGATTTACGCACGCGAGTGTTTTAATCGTTCAAACACAAGCGTGAGCATTAAAAAAGGGGGAATGTTTTCCCCCATCAATCACAAATATTAACCATCAAATAAAAGGATAAAACTAACATTATGTTTTTTAAAAATGAACAAGAATTATTAGAAGCCTTAAACAAGGTTTATGAACCCAAGCAGTACTATGTTCGAAGAACCGAACCTAATGAGTCCGAACGCAGGTATGCAGGTACTTCGTTTGATTATAAAACCGGTAGAATTGAGGCTATTACGTTGAGGAATTATGAGGATGAGAAGGATATAATGCAAAAACTTTGTATTTCTGGACATCGCGAACAAGAATATGGATCCTACGTCGATGGGGAAGAGAATAAACTTAAAACAAACGATGAGTTTAAGGCATTATCTCGGATTTCTAAAGATTTCGCTGTAGCACTTGATGAGAAGGAAAAGGTGTCCTTTACGAATACCGTATTACACTTGATTACATTCGATTCTATCGTCAGTTTTTTTAACCAAATAGTTATTAATGAAGCTTATTATAAAACCTTAGCGGATAAAGCTAAGGCTTATAATGAAAATGCTGATTTATTTATGCAAGTATTAGGGGAATGGCTCAAAAAAGTTTCTTTTGTGCAAAAGCTTCACATGGGGAATGTTTTGGATGATGTTTATTATCGATTGCCCAATGAACCCACAGGTGATGTTGAGGCATTAACACATGCTATTGATGAATTGGTGCAGAACGAACGTGGTAAGCAAAGAATGATTTTGCTTTTATGCTTGGATGGTTTAGTACCTGCCGATCTATCACTTTGTTTTTGTGATACAAAATGCGCCCAATTTATAAGCGAAGAAAATATAATTGATATCGAGGTAAAGAGTGAATGGAGACGCGGTGTTGATGATAAGGGTAAGGAATGCTATAAAAAATTTCCCTATATCTCACCATGTACCTTATGGCATGAATTAGGACATGCTTGTGATTATTATTTAGGAGTGATTAAGCGCTATATGCGTGATGATATGGTGAAATATCAAAAAACATTAACGAGTATTGCCTACGAAATTCCTTTTACACGGAGTTTATTTTCCCTCAATGCAAAAGATAAGGATAATACGTACACCTGTATTAAAGACATGGGGCTTTTCAAAGACACCAAAACCGTGACTTGCTCCAAAGAAGACTTTTTATGGGAGCAATTGCAGGCTCAATGGGGTTCGTTTTATGAAGTGGATAATATTATAGGGATTTTACCGCAAAAACAGGGCGATCAATATCACCTGTTTGTAAATGATTTGTCCGATATACAGGTACTAAAAAAACCACGATGGGGTCATCCACGTCCAGAGATTTATCAAGGTCTTTTTGAAAACACATCATTCCCTCTACCGAACGATCAAGACCTTGAGTTGTTATTTAAACTTCATGATAAGGTGTTTGTAGATATATCCGAATTGGATATTGTTTACCCTAGACAGGATTATGAGGGTCAATTAGCATCCTAGTAATGCCCTCAGTCAATCGCATGGGATGAGCTGATTTTTAAGGTTTTAAGTTAGAAAATCAGCTCACCTATACGATCAAACTTAACGATGATGCTTTAATGCAGCTTGGGCGGTTGCTAAGCGTACAATTGGGATACGATTGGGGGAACAGCTGACATAATCCAATCCAGCTTCGTGGAAGAATTCCACCGATTTAGGATCGCCTCCGTGTTCTCCGCAAACCCCAATTTCTAGTGTTGGTTTAACTTTGCGTGCACGTTCTACTGCTAATTTGACCAACTCACCAACTCCAGCGATATCAATAGTTGTAAACGGATTGACGGTGAAGATTTCGTGTTGGGTATAGGCTCGATAGAATTTACCCATATCATCACGGCTAATTCCCAACGTTAATTGCGTTAGGTCGTTCGTTCCGAAACTAAAGAACTCTGCTTCTTTTGCAATTTCGTGAGCACGAACCGTTGCGCGTGGGTTTTCAATCATGCTTCCGATGCGATACGGAATGTTAATGAGGTTCTTGGAGCATACTTTATTGCCAATAGCACGGATGATTTCGATTTGATTCTTCAATTCGCGTACAAATCCTACCAAAGGAATCATGATTTCCAATTGAACCGTAATGCTCGATTTCATCACTTCCGCTGCAGCTTCGAATATGGCGGTTGCTTGCATCTCAGTGATTTCTGGGTAAGCAATTCCCAAGCGGCATCCGCGGTGACCCAACATGGGGTTTTGTTCTGCAAGCGCGTTGGAACGACGTTTGATTTCGTCGACTGATAACCCAATGGCTTTCGATAAAGCAGCAATGGTGGGTTCGTCGTGCGGCAAGAATTCATGCAAAGGCGGATCTAAAAGGCGGATAATAACGGGGTGACCTTTCATAGCCTTGAAGATTCCAACGAAATCCTCGCGCTGTAAGGGTAATAGCTTATCTAACGCTTTGCGCCGTTGCTCTTCGTTATCTGCCAAAATCATTTCGCGCATGCTATCAATGCGGTTTCCGTTGAAGAACATGTGTTCCGTACGGCATAGACCGATTCCTTCAGCCCCGAACATGAATGCTACAGCAGCTTGTTGCGGGGTGTCGGCATTCGCACGAATGCTTAATTGACGGTTGGAATCGCTCCACTCCATGATTTGATTGAACATGCGGTAGGTTTCGCTTTTATCAGCCGCTAATGTGCCGTTGAGCACCTGCATAACTTCGGATGGCATGGTTTGAATTTCGCCTTCAAATACCTCTCCGGTGCTTCCGTTGATGGAAATGAAATCGCCTTCCTTTAATTGAACGGAATCGCGTGTGATGGTTTTCTTTTGATAATCAATGGTGAGGTCTCCAGCGCCACAAACGCATACTTTACCCATTTGACGGGCAACCAAGGCTGCGTGTGAGCTTACTCCTCCACGGCTTGTCAAAATACCTTCGGAAACCAACATTCCACGTAAATCTTCAGGTGAGGTTTCGGCGCGGCATAGGACTATTTTATAGCCAGCTTTTGCCATTTCTTCCGCGCGGTCTGCTGTAAATACAACCTTACCGCAAGCAGCTCCGGGGCCTGCAGGCAATCCTTTTGCAATGCATTTTGCTTTGGATTCGCTGACGGGATCAAAAACAGGAACGAGCAGAGATGCAATGGATTCAGCGGGTATACGCAACAGAGCAGTTTTTTGGTCAATCAACTTTTCTTTGACCATGTCTAATGCAATACGAATCGCGGCTAATCCTGTCCGTTTTCCATTGCGGGTTTGAAGCATGAATAACCGACCATTTTCGACCGTAAATTCGAAATCCTGCATGTCGGTAAAATGCGTTTCCAGCTTGCGACGGATTTCGAGCAAGGACTTATGTGCCTCTGGCATTTCTTGCTCTAATTGCGCGATGGGGTGGGGGGTACGGATACCGGCAACCACATCTTCACCTTGGGCATTAATCAGGTATTCACCATAAAATTCATTGGTTCCATTGGCAGGGTTACGGGTAAATGCAACACCGGTTGCGCTGGTATTGCTGGCATTACCAAATACCATTGTTTGAACGTTTACGGCTGTCCCCCAATCGGACGGAATGTTGTACTTTTGACGGTACAAGATGGCGCGTTCGTTATTCCATGAACCAAATACGGCTCCAATTGCGCCTTCTAACTGTTGAAATACGTCCTGTGGGAATATACCGCGGTTCTTCTTTTGAATGAGCGCTTTGAATTCAACGATTACCTGCTTTAAATCTTCTGCGTCTAATTCCGTATCGAATTGGACATGCTTTTTTTGCTTCGCTTCAGTCAAAATAGCATCGAATGGATCGTTTTCTTCATCGCTATCGGCGCCTACTCCGAGCACTACGTCTCCATACATTTGAATGAAACGGCGATAACAATCGTAGGCAAAGCGCGGATCTCCAGTTGTTTTGGCAAATCCTTCTACTGTTTGATCATTGAGTCCTAAATTTAAAATAGTATCCATCATTCCCGGCATGGATTCACGCGCACCAGAACGTACCGAAAATAACAATGGGTTATTAACATCCCCAAACTTTTTGCCAATTTGAGCTTCTACATGCGCAATGGCTGTTTTAATGGCTACTTTAAGTTCGGGATGAATTGCTTTGCGCACCTGATAATCAGTGCACATAGCGGTGGTAATGGTAAAACCTGGCGGAACCGGTAGCCCTAATTGAGCCATTTCTGCAAGGTTGGCTCCTTTGCCGCCTAAAAGGGCGCGCATGGAAGCATTTCCGTCTGTTTTCTTACCAAATTCGTAAATTATTTTTTCATCCATATTCGCTTTCAAATTGTGAAGCGAAATATGGAATATGTCAATTTTTTGAGAACAATGCTTACATATTTAATTTTTGATAAGCATCATAAATTAAATCAGCACGTTGTTCTGCTTGTAATCTTTTTTCTAAGTCGTACAAGAAAGTGCTACGTGCAGTGGTTTGGGCTGCCCAATCGATTTCGCCGTTTAATCCGAGGGCATGGCGAACGGCTTTAATGGCATTTTCGGGGTAAACAAGTGCTTTTCGCGCGCTTAGATTTTGCAACATTGCCTTTTGTTCTTCTTTAGTTAAGAAGCGATTTTGCCCCATTGGTCCATGATAGGTAAAGGGATTTGCAGAGAAAATCTGATTGGCGTAATCGGATAATTCATTAACGTAAACAATTCCGTTAATTTCCGCAAAACCTAATTGATTCCAGCATTCTTCAATTGAGAACCATTCACTGTATATTTGATAGGTGTTGGAGTCCTTACACAATTCGTTATTAGCTAAAGTTACGTTTTGTTTTAGTAAATAGATATCTTTTATAAAGTTGCTGGTGTAGGTCGCTAATTGCGGCAACGCAAGGGTATTCGATGCGGAGTGCAAAGCATGGCCTAATTCGTGGAACATTAAACCGCCGGGCAGATAGGTTGATCGTTCTCCAATTAAATGGCTGCTGATATGAATAATAATGTTCTGTTGTTCATCGACGTAGCAATATCCTATGGAAACTGGACCATCGAAAATTACCATTTTTATATTATCCCAATCCCGAACGTTATATAGCGCGCATAAGATATCCGCTTGTGCTTGGCTTAATTGGGATGATAGTAAATGGGCTTTGAATAAGCTTCGGTAATAGCGAATAAGCTGAGGATTACGTTGGTTAATGGTTACATTACCTAAATGATCCACAACGCCGGTTTCTATCGTAACACGATCGGCTAATTCGCTTCTGACTAGGTTCCAACATGCATTATCTAGTGGTTCTTTTATTGTGTTGGGGCGTAATGCATCCATGAGGGTGTTGAAATTAACAACCCGAAATTCCTCTGTATAACCTAGCTCGTTTAGCTTTTCCTTCCTATCTGAGGTAAGGGGTTTTGAGCAGTTGAAAAAAGTTTCATTAGTTGATGTACATTGAGGGATAGTATATAAGTTATAAGTCATAATGATTATGTATGTTATTCGTTAAATGTGTCGCAAATGACAGCGCATGATATCATTATTATTTTGATGCGTCAAGATTTTTTATGATTCGCTTAGGTGATTCTCGAATAAATTTTAATCGTATCCGCTTTTTGCAAGGATTGATTGTTGTTTTATTTATGCTGTTGGCTGGTGTTGTGTTTTACCGCCAGCATGTGCAGGGTGATTATTATAAGCAATTGAACGATCAGCAATGCTTGCGGCGCATCATTTATCCGGGGCAACGGGGAAGTATTTTGGACTGTAAGGGGAGACCATTGGCGATCCAAAAGCCCATTTATTGCTTGTATGTGCGTTTAGACTATTTCCGTAGGTATTTTGAGCCATTTTGTAAGAAAAACCACGATCGATCCGAACAACAAGAACAACTGTGGTCATTGCTCCATGATGCGCTTTTGAGGTATGCACGGCAGTTAGGGCCTATTCCATTTGAGATTACCTCTCGGCAATTGCTCCAGCATTACCAGCAGAATATTTTGCTTCCGTTGAAATTATCGCAGGGGTTAAGCAAAGAGGTTTATGCGCGCTTATTGAATGGGTTATCGGGGGCGGATCCATTTCAAGTTGGGATTGAATGGGTGCGTACTTATCCCTACGGTTCAGCGGCCTGCCACGTAATCGGTTATGTGGGCAAGGTTGAGGAGGTTGATGAAGAAATAGAACAAGGTAAGTCATTGCGGACGTTCGTTTATAAGCGCGAGCAAGGGCGTACGGGGATTGAATCGATGTACGATGATACCTTGAATGGGAGTGATGGTGTTGAAATTTGGCGCGTAACTCCGGGGGGTCAGAAACAGAGTTGTGTGTGGTCGAGTCCAAGTACCGCAGGTGAAGCGGTTAAGCTATCGTTGGATATAGAATTGCAGAAGGTATGCGAAAAGGCTATGGGGAGCCGAAAAGGTTCAGTCGTAATTGTGGATATCGCTACGGGTGGGGTATTGGCTATGTTGAGCCACCCAGGGTTTAATTTGAATGATTTGGTTCCTATTTTACCCGCTCGTGTTTATAAAGAGATTGAGCAACAGGGGGCATGGTTAAACCGCGCAACGCAAGGTTTGTATCCTATGGGTTCGAGTTTTAAACCGATTGCGTTATCAGCTATGTTACGTGCTGGGGTTGTCAATGCAGACAGTAGTTATGTGTGTACGGGATTGGAAATGGTGGGAAATCGTGCATTCCATTGTTATAACCGTGATGGACATGGAGCAGTTAATACTATTCAAGCGATGGGGAAAAGTTGTAATGTGTTCTTCTATCATTATGGGGTACAAGTTGGACCTGATGCCTTGCATGATGAAGCAATTCGGTACCATTTTAATGAACCTACTGGGATTGATTTACCCTATGAAGTGCGTACGTTTAACATTCCTTCTCCGAAATGGAAAGAGGAACGTTTTGGCGAGCGTTGGACTCCCGGAGATACCGCCAATATGTCGATTGGGCAAGGGTATTGGTTAGTGACTCCTATGCAAATGGTTCGTTTCGCAGCTGCATTGTCACGGAATCGTACGTACTTTAGACCCCATTTAGTGAAACCAACCCCGTATAAAGCTCAAAAAGCGTTGCCGAATGCTAAATGGGAGGTGATTAAAACGGGTATGGTGCAAGCGGCTAAATTTTACCTGCCGTCATTTGATAATTTAGCCGTCAAAAGTGGTACAGCGCAGATTAAAATCAAGGGGCATGCGGAATACTGGCATATTGGATGGCTTATAGGGTTTGCTCCCGTTGATAACCCAAAAATTGCCTTTTGTATACAAGTCGAGCAGGAACAACCGGGGGTGTTTTATGGCGGGATAGAATCTAGCCCGATTGCAACGGAATTTTTGCGTTATTTGTTTCCCAAATAGCTTTTGCGCGTTGCGTTAATGATTACTTGACAATGGCAATTTCTGGCATAGGTTAGAAAGCCTATGTTCGCATATCAAGAGGCTATTAAAAACCATTTGTTTTCGAAACAAAGTTGGTTGTCCAATCTGGTGCCTGGCATTGTGGTTGGCGTTGTGGCTTTGCCTTTAGCAATGGCCTTTGCAATTGCCAGTGGAGTTGCTCCAGAAAAGGGCTTATATACTGCAATTGTTGCTGGATTTTTCGTGTCGTTGTTTGGGGGAAGCCGCGTTCAAATTGCAGGGCCGACAGGAGCGTTTGTTATCCTCCTTCATTCCATTGTGCAACAATACGGATTCGATGGGCTACAATTGGCAACGTTTTTGGCGGGTATTTTCCTGATTTTAATGGGATTTTTGAAATTAGGGACAATGATTAAGTATATCCCAGAACCGGTTATTATTGGATTTACTTCGGGAATTGCATTAACGATTTTCGTGGGTCAATTGAAAGACTTCTTTGGGTTAACGGTTACCACCCATGGAACGAGTTTTGTAACCAAAATTTTGGATTTATACCCTGCAGCATCCACTTTGAATGTAGCTACTACCTTGTTAGGTTTGGGGAGCTTAATCTTAATTGTTGTAACCAATCGGTACTTAAAGCCAATTCCTGGGTTTTTAGTGGCTTTGGTGTTAGCAACGGTTATCCAAAGTATCTGCAAATTCCAATCAGTGGCTACCATTGGAAGCGTATTTGGCGGTATTCCCCAAGCGTTACCGTCGTTTCATTTGCCGCATGCATCGTTGCCTTTAATTCTAGAGCTGATAGGGCCTGCGTTTACCATTGCGCTTTTGGGGGCAATCGAATCATTATTGTCGGCATCTGTTGCAGATAGCATGATTGGAACGCATCATCATTCGAATAATGAGCTGATAGGGCAGGGGTTGGCTAATATATTTACCCCCCTATTTGGAGGATTTGCGGCAACAGGAGCGATTGCGCGTACTGCAACCAACATCAAAACCGGAGGAAATGCGCCGATTGCTGGCTTAATCCATTGCGTGACGTTGATATCCTTTATTTTAGTGCTAGCACCCTGTGCAACGGCTATTCCGATTACAGCCTTATCGTCAGTTTTGTTCGTTGTAAGTTATAACATGAGCGATTATAAGCGCTTTTATCGGGTATTATCGACCGCACCGTATTCCGATCGTTTTGTCTTATTAACCACGTTTTTCCTAACGATTTTTGTGGATTTAGTCGTAGCGGTAAATGTGGGGGTTATTTTTGCTACCTTGTTTTTTATGAGGCGTATGGCTCATTCAATTCAAATTGAACATGCTACGTCAGCGTCTTTACAGATTGAACACATCAGCAATGTCCCTAAAAACATAGGCATTTATTCAATTGAAGGCCCCTTTTTCTTTGGTGCAATTGGAACCTTTCAATCGGCTTTATCGGGGGTAAATCCTGATGTACATACGTTGATTATTCGCTTAAAACACGTTCCGTTTATAGACGTGAGTGCGTTGGATTCCTTGCGTGCCTTTATTAGCGCTTCGGAATCGAAAACGATCAACGTGGTATTTTGCGAAGCGAATGAGTTGGTGGAAGCGCGTATGAACAAGGCGCGTTTAATGGATGCCGGTATGGATTGCCGCTTTGGCAGAAGTATTGAGCAAGCGCTAACCTTATCGAAAAACGTACGAACGTGTAGCGTTTAGCGTAAGGTTAATGAGTTGATAGTCAGGCGGTAGGTTCGTATAATAATACAAAGTATGTCGTTAGGGATTAATACAAACATTGGAACCAACGCCGCTGCTATTAGCGATAATAATGGGGCAGTAGGTACCTTTAATGGCCATACGATTACCCGTGCGGAAGGTTCAGTGGTAAGTTCATTGGATCAGAATTCCGATATGTCCATTATGCCTTCGATTAAAACCCTAACCGAACGTCATGTGTCGATTGTGCATCCTCAGGAAAATTTGCAATCGACTTACGCAAGCAATCCGGATTCTCGGAATGAGTAATACGAATCATGGGTAATAATTACGTGGTCGACTAATCGAACCGCTAAAATAGAACAGGCGGTTTTAATCGCATTGGTTAAGGTTATATCGTTGGCGGAAGGTTGAGGATTCCCCGACGGATGATTATGGGCAATCACAATGTTTACCGCATTATGTGCTATAGCCGATTTTAAAATTTTTTGGGGATATATATGGGTTTGATGAGCAATTCCTTCTTCTATGCGCTCAACCCCATTGGGGAGTAATTGATAGGAACCATTTAAAAATGCGACCTCAAAAACTTCACTTTGTAAAAATCCTATTTTTGCGCGCCAAAAATTTATCAAGGTTGCATTATCGCGCAAAATTGGCAATTCACTGCTCTTTTGAAAGAGGTAATAATCCGATAAAGCTTTGATAATTTTGATGCAGGTAATGGAATGTTCCCCTAGACCCTTCACCTCCAGCAGACGTTCGGGATTTTGCTCAATAATATTTTTGACAGTACCGAATTTTTGGATGAGTTCCTTTGCAAACGGTTTTACATCCATTCTTGGAATACACAAAGTTAATAATAGCTCTACGATTTCGTATTCGGCAAATCCATTCAGCCCCGTTTTTAGAAACCGTTCACGTAATCGTTGCCTGTGTCCATCATGAGCATCCATGCTCATCCCTTAACCTATAACTTTTTGTGGGGGATAATCAACCCCCTAATTGTATCCCCTAATCCGTTAGGGGAGTGCAGCCAGCATCATTGATTGGATGCCAGCTGCTGATAAAGTTGTACCCGACGGTTGATCCAATCCTGAGCATCATTGACTAATTGTGCCGCGCGTTCTGGATTGGTTTTTGCCAGCATCTTAAAACGATTTTCACGCTTTATGTAATCCGTGAAGGGGATTTTGCTGTGAACCGTATCCAATTGTAAAGGATTACGATCGGTTAGGCTTGGGTCATACCGGTACAGAGGCCAATAACCTGAGTCAACCGCTAAGCGTTGCTGCTCTTTACCGTGAACCAAATCATAGCCATGCTCGATGCAATTGCAGTAAGCAATAATAATGGCGGATCCAGGATAACGATTGGCTTCGAGCAATGCCTTTACTGCTTGGTTTGGATTGGCTTGCAGAGCAATTTGAGCAACATAAATGCTTCGGTACATCATGGCTAATAGGCCTAGATCCTTTTTAGCATTGGCTTTACCGGCGGCAGCGAATTTAGCGACCGCTCCTAACGGAGTTGCTTTGGATTGCTGACCTCCGGTGTTGGAGTAAACCTCGGTATCCAGTACCAGTACCTTTAAATTGCGACCCGTTGCGAGCACATGATCGAGGCCGCCGAATCCAATATCGTACGCCCAACCATCTCCTCCGACCGCCCATACCGCTTTAGTTAATAAAAAGTCGGCAATTGCTAGGAGCGCATCAGCTGATTCGTGCTTAACGGAGGCTAATTGCTGCTTGAGTTGATCAATCAACTGCCGATGTTTGGTATATTGCTGCTCATCGTTAGCCGGTTGTAACAATTCGGAAAAATCCTGCGTTAATTGCGGTTGTAGCTCAGTTAACAATTGACGAGCAGTTTGCGTCTTTTTGTCTGCTGCGATACGCATTCCAAACCCAAATTCAGCGTTATCCTCGAATAGGGAACTGGCCCAAGCAGGTCCACGTCCGTCTGAATTCTTCGTATACGGGGTGGTTGGCAAATGTCCGCCATAAATAGAGGAGCATCCTGTTGCGTTTGCCATGATGAGGCGATCCCCAAATAACTGCGTTAAAAGCTTAATGTACGCTGTTTCTCCGCATCCCGCACATGCACCAGAATATTCGAATAACGGTTGGCGGAACTGTGATTGTTTCGCGTCGATAGGATTATTAAGCTCCGTTTGATAGGGTAGGGTGTCGAAAAATTCGGCATTTGCATGGGTTTGGTCAAAAACCTCGGCTTTATGAACCATGGTAAGCGCTTTTTTGTTCGCATCGGTTCTGCTTTTAGCGGGGCAATTGGCGCTGCACAAACCACAACCGGTGCAATTTTCAGGCGATACTTGAACCGTAAACGCTTGATCAGGGTTGTTGGGTGAACGGAAGGGTGCCGACTGAAAGCCTTCTGGTGCTTGTTTTAAACTACTATTATCGAAATGCTTGGTGCGAATGGCAGCATGGGGGCAAACCAAAGAGCATTGATTGCATTGGATACACAGCGAAGGATCCCACTGTGGAATAAATTGCGCCATGTTGCGTTTTTCCAAGCAGGTTGTTCCGGTTGGCCAAATGCCATGATCCGGTAATGCACTAACCGGTAGCGTATCGCCTTTTTGTTCCAACAGCGCTTGCGTGACTGTCCGAATGAATTCGGATGCTCCGTGAAGCTGCAAGGTTGCACGTTTGTGGGCGGTTTTCGATACAGCCTGAAGCGAAATTTCATGTAAATTGGCCAAAGCTGCATCAACCGCTGCATTGTTACTGGCTACGACCTCATCTCCCTTTTTACCATACGTTTTCTTAATGGCATTTTTGATGGCTGCAATTGCCTCATCTTTGGGTAAAATTCCGGAGATGGCAAAGAAGCAGGTTTGCATGATGGTATTGATACGTCCACCCATGCCGCACGCTTGAGCAATTTTGTAAGCATCAATGGCGTACAGACGAATTTGCTTATCGATGAGGGTTTGTTGCATTTCTTGCGGCAAGCGTTCCCAAAGTGCTTCGGGTTCATAGGGAGCGTTGAGCAAAAATACGCCGCCTTTTTGCAAGGTTTTTAGTACATCGTAGGTTTCGACAAATTGAAATTGGTGGCAGGCAACAAAGTTAGCGCTTTGAATTAAATAAGGCGCATGGATAGGATTATCGCTGATTCTTAAATGCGAAACGGTCATCGCGCCTGATTTTTTTGAATCATATACAAAGTAAGCTTGAGCAAATTTGCCGGTTTCCTGACCGATAATTTTAATGGTGTTTTTATTGCCACCAACGGTTCCATCGGAGCCTAGACCGAAAAAGAGCGCGCGAAAACTGCTTGGGTCTTCCAAATCCAGCGCATGGTTAACCGGAACCGATAAGTGCGTCACATCATCGTTGATACCAACGGTAAATGAGGGTTTTAATTGGTCATTTTTAGCTGCCTCGTAGATTGCGTACGCCATACTGGGGTTGAATTCCTTCATACCCACTCCATAACGTCCGCCAATCACCTTTGGCATATGCGGCAACTGCCCTTGTTGGTAAGCGGCCTGCAGAGCGGATTGGATATCCAAGCATAACGGTTCTGCTATAGACCCTGATTCTTTGGTTTTATCCAACACAATAACCTCTTTAGTGCTTACGGGCAAAGCTTTTAAAAAATATTTTAAGGAGAATGGGCGGTACAAGTGTACGTTGATTAAACCAACTTTTTCCCCTTGGTGTTGTCCTCTGTACTCAATGGTCTGCTGAAGTGTTTCGGCTCCGGAACACATGGCTACAAATCCACGTTCCGCTTGAGGGTGACCTACGTAATTAAACGGATGATAACTGCGCCCCGTTAGCTTTTCAAACTGCCGCATTTTGGCTTCTAAAATATCCGGCAGCTGTTGATAAAGGCTATTGCTCTTTTCGCGACCCTGAAAATAAACATCTGGGTTTTGAGCGGTCCCCCGAACGGTTGGCGTATCCGGCGTAATGCCTAGTTTTCGGAATTCCTGTAGCGCCTTCTTATCCAGCAACTGATTCAATACCTCAGCGGATAACGGCTGATAGGTGTTGATTTCGTGAGACGTACGGAATCCATCAAAGAAATGGACAAAGGGGATTTTGGCTTCAAGGGTGGTTGTATGAGCCAATGCTGCTAAATCATGGGCAGCCTGAACCGATTCTGAGGCTAATAAGGCCATACCAGTTTGGCGAATTCCCATAACATCGCTGTGATCGCCAAAGATGGACAGCGCATGATTGGACAAGGCTCGCGCGGTAACGTGCATACAAAAAGGCAACAATTCACCGGCAATTTTATAAAGGTTGGGAATCATCAACAGAAGGCCTTGGGAAGCGGTAAAGGTGGTGGTTAACAGCCCACTTTGCAACGTTCCATGTACAGCGCCAATTGCTCCGCCTTCCGACTGCATTTCAACTACTTCCGGTACTACACCCAGTAAATTTTTCACACCTGCCGAGGACCATTGGTCGCACCATTCGGCCATCGGTGAAGATGGGGTAATAGGATAGATGGCAATTAATTCACTAAAAGCATAAGCGACAGATGCAACTGCTTCGTTAGCATCCTTTGTGCAGTTATTGGCGTTCATTATGCTTAATAATGAAGGTGATTTTGTCTCAAAAATCAATTTAAAAGTGCAGCGCTTAATGGCCTAAAATATGCTATTGGCGAGCGGCAATTTTTTGAGCTCAGGGGAAATTTATTCATAATCATTGATTTGAGGGCAAAAAGCGCAATTTGAAGCGTTTTTGGGGTATTTGTGGCACACTATATGCTATTCATAAATGCGAATGAAAACGAATGAGATTCAACCGGAACAGATGTTGCACCAGATAGATGAATTGAAAGAGCGTTTGGATCGTTTGCAGAATGTTTTTCATCAATTGAAATTAGATGCGTTTGATGAAAAGTATTTAACAAAGGACTATATCGATGCGTTCATAGATTTTTTGCAAAAAACTGCTCCCAACGAAAAATATATGCTGAATGAATTACAGTGTATGGCTTCGTTATTGGAACAGAATAAGCAGCCGGTCGGCGTGGTTCCGGAAGGATTGAATGGTAAACAGATTCTATTAGCAGGCCATCAGGATCCGATTATGTCGGATCCTGATAAGGCTCATACGCAATGGACTTCTCGGTTGAAGTGCCGGATGCCCATGAAACGAATGATCTAACATGGCTATTCCTCCAATTGGTGTAAATCCCAATGTCGGTGCGGTTGGGGCCGTTGTTAATGCAAATTTAACAGAAATTATTCAGAAATATGCTGATTTAAGTGCTGAACATAAGACGATTCAGGATAACCTACTGAAGCAATTAAATGATATTTTTAATACGCCCATCAAATACGACGATAGGCAGCGGCATATTTCCTTTATCGATGACTTTGTAAAAAATATTTGCGTTGATAGCGAAGAGGCCAATAGGGCTTATAAGTTTTACGGTCGAAAGATCGTTGATCAATTTAACCGCCTAGGTGATTATATCCTCCAAACAGATGCCTTATTGGATCAATTGAGAGACTTGCCTGAGGATACCCCAACCGATTCTGGGGTAGCACTTCCCACGATTACTGAGCTGGAAATGATCGAAAAGTCTAGCAATGAGGTTATAAATAACTTTAGCCTGCGCTGCATTTACGATTATGATGCCATGGCTTGGACGGTCTATCAGGATGATTATCGTACAGGGGTGCATGAGCAAATTCAGGGCAATTACCCCTCCTATGAGGCTTTACGTCAAACCCCAGTTGATAAGAAACGCCATCAAATTGTTAAGGAGCCGATAGAGATTATGCGGGAGGTGAACCTGCTGGATCGGCTGCGCGCTATCCGTGTTTATTACCAGATAGATAATGGAAAAAGCGATGCGGTTTACCCGAATGATGTATCGAGGGGTTACCCTGGGGTTAAAGAAGCGGCAGATGCTTTTCGATGGGAAATTGAAAACTTTTATTGGGGATATATATCAGACCGCAATGGATCTGATTCCACGGTTCTCAAATTGTTAGAAACGAAAGCATTAGCAATCCAAGCTAGTTTGGCGGATCTTAAAATACAGCTAGATACGTTTTCTTATTATACAGAGTTTTTAAACCGTGCATTAGACGTTCTTCATTCTTCTACTAAGAATCAAATCATACCCAATGGGGTTCGCTTTGCATTAACGTATTTGTGTGGTGGGCCAATGTACACGCTGTTGAAGGATAATGGAGTTACCTGTTTAGTCATTAAAACCCCTGTCGCGAATAGATATTCGGTGATTAAAGCAGATAAAGAAGGGATGAATTTTTTATTAGGAGACGATGGAACCACGCAGAATTATAGAGGCAATTGTTATGCTAAAGCCAATTGGAACACTGATTGTAATAAATGGCTTATGAATCTAACAACTTATGAAGTTCCGGATAGGTATTTCTATTCAAATGCACTTGATGCAGATGGAATTTATATTGGGAGTGCGAAATATCTTAAAACAACATTTGTTTTACCCAAACAAATTCAGTGTGAATTGGTCACCCCTGAAAGTGTAAAAGCATATAAAGATTTCAATAACAAAGACAAAGTGACCGATGATGTTATTAAGTCGTGTCAGGAAGCTTTACAGTCGAAGGTAAATTTTTGCACCCAATCGATTGAGGCATTACATACCGATATTGATTATGTTTATCAACAAATGACGACGTTTGATACCGCCAATAATACCTTTAATACTTGGGTGACTGGCGTATGTGAACGCATTGCACAACGTATAAGTTAATATAATATGGCTATTATTAATGAGATTAATCCTATTTTGAATCCACAGATTATTGCTGCGCCTCAGCCCGATAACCCTATTGTCCCTAACGATATTATTGATGACTATTATGATAAGTTTAAAGTAAATGGAACCTTTGATCAGGAGGAGGCGAAAATATTTACTCGTTTAAATGCGATTGTTGAATATAAGTATGATATTACTTCCATAGACCAATTGATCGTTAACTCTCGTTTTATCCTGCCGCCGGGACCTCACGAAGTAGAGGATAAATATTTTATCGATCATTACTGTCGTGAAGGATATAACGCGTATCTGTTTTACGTTAAATGGATTGTTGGGGTAATTCACGAAATCCATAATACGATTGCAATTGCTCGAGATATTGCTGGTAAACTTAAGGAGATGCGTGATGCTGGAGCTACGCTGGAAGAGCTCAAACAAAAAGTGCCTGAAAAATTTGATGCCTTAAAGTGGTATACAGAAACAGCCATGAAGGATTACCTCGATGAGTTTAGGCAATACCTGCAGTACAATAACGACACAAAGCAATGGGATTTGATGACCGGTGAGGTTGATACTAAACATCTAAAGAACTATACCGATTATCATAAATTGAAGGAATTACGTGAAACGCTGGTTCCCTATACGGATACTACGAAGGGAAATCCTTACTGGAAATTACCGATTTTTCGTTCGTTGAATTTATTGAGCCGTTTGGAGTTTATTCATTTTTATTATAAAAGAATCATACTGGATAATGACCATAATTATCTAGTGTTCCCTGCTGATCCTGCTACTGGTTATCCTTGCGTACCTGATGATGGAGAGGGGGAGGGTAGTGCGTCTGACCGTGACGGAAACGTGGAGCTGTTTTATATTGGTTACCTAGTCGACAAATTTGGTGCGTTAAATGCGCCTGCAACCTTTTTGGATGTTAAAGTTCGTGCATTGAGAGCGAATTTGGAATTATTGTCGCATTATATCAGTGCTTTTAATGTTTATTTGGACTTTATTGCGCATGCAACTGATATGGTTAATGCTTCTCAGAACGGTGCAACCGATGAGCATAAACATCGTTTGGCGGATGCAGCTTATTTAGCATTAATCTTTTTATTGTCAGACAATATGTACTGTTTGTTTGAAGATGAATCAGGCAAGTCACTTTTGGTTTTAGAAAATCCAGATGATCTTGGAAAATTCATGTTGCTTACAACAGATACAGATGGAAAACGATTTTTGTTAGGTGAAGATGGAACAGTAGATAGTAATTGTGGGGATGGAACTGTTGGGCTAAGAACAAATCAAGATAATAAGCCTTACTGTATTAATGCCAATGAAGATATTGTTTTCTCAAATAGTCCTACTGAGTATTATACAGCGGATGTTAAATCAGGTAATCATTATGGCCGTAAAAAAGTGAACGTTCAGGGGACATTTAAACTTCCTGCAAAATTGACTTGTACCAATGTATTAAAGAAAAGCGTTAAAGAATGGAATGCTTGGTGTGATTCTAGCAAGATTACGGGTGATGTCGCATCGTCTTGGATTAGCGCATTAAATAACAAAAGTGAATTTATTAATACTTCTATTCAAAATACGAATACGGAAATAACGGATGCTCAAACGACGATTAATAATTATGATTCGGAAGCGTCCAATATACGTAAAAAAGCTGAGGAAATATACGGTAAGGTAATTGAGAAATTCCCTGCTCGGTAAATCGCTTTGGGTTGTGATTGAATCTGCATACAATTTTTTGTTTTGCAGTGTTTTATTTAAAAAGAATAAAAATAAACAATGCCGAGTGAACATGCGATCCCTGAAGTAGAAGACAAAGAGGCGTTAAATACCCTACGTCCTGCTCGTTTTACTGATTTTGTTGGTCAGCCGAAAACAGTGGGTCGGTTAACGGTAATGGTTGAATCTGCTCGCAAACGGCATGCAGCCTTAAATCATATTTTATTTAGCGGCCCTCCAGGGTTAGGGAAAACTACCTTAGCGCATATCTTGGGCAAAGAAATGGGGGTACAGGTGCATGTTACCTCTGGGCCGGTTATTGAAAAAGCGGCGGATTTGGCGGGATTATTAACCAATTTGGGCGAAAAAGATATTTTGTTCATTGATGAAATCCATCGTTTGCCGCGTTCGGTTGAGGAATACCTTTTTTCGGCAATGGAGGATTTTTGTATCGATGTTATGATCGATCAGGGGCCAAATGCGCGCAGTGTTCGGTTAACAATTCCGCAATTTACCTTGTTAGGAGCAACCACCCGTAGCGGTTTGCTGTCTGCCCCCTTGCGTTCACGTTTTACCTTACATACCCGCCTCAATTATTATTCCAAAGAGGATTTGCAGTCGATTGTGCTGCGTTCGGCTAAATTGATCAATGCCCCAATGGACGAAGGAGGAGCGTTGGAAATTGCTTCTCGTTCCCGTGGTACCCCGCGTATTGCTAATAATTTACTGTGTTTTACCCGCGATTTTGCCTTAAATGCCAATAGTCCGCTCATATCAAAATCAGTGGCTCGTCAGGCGTTGGAATTGCTAGATATCGACGAAAATGGTTTGGATGAACTGGATAAACGTATTTTGTTAATCCTATCCCATCAATTTCAGGGCAGACCAACTGGATTACAAACCTTGGCAGTTGCTTTGGGTGAGGAACCGGATACGTTGTCGGAAGTCCATGAACCGTTTTTGATTCAGGAAGGTTATCTTGTGCGTACTCCGCAAGGACGGCAGTTAACTCCGCGCGGGATGGAAATCATCAAGGCTCAGGATCAATCGCAAGGTTGGTTGAATTGGTAATTTTTTCATTATTTGATAACGAAATCCTTGACAGGATAGGGATAGTTTTGCTTTTATAATGTTTAGTGTGTGGTATGTTGAAAACTATTCAGTTGTTTATTCAATCAGCCGCTTATTTTATTTGGCGATAAGCGCCAAGTAATATTATTTCTCCCTATCTCTTTTTTGTTGTCCTTCAGTGCATGACTCTGTGAAGTTAAAAGGAAGAGTTATGAGCTGGAGATGATCCAACCCTTAAATCTTTTTGAAATGCGAAAAATATTAAATGCTGTTTTGTTAATTGCCGGAACCTCAATAGGGACTGGTTTGCTGAGTCTACCGATATCAGCTGTTAGTTTGGGTATGCCCATTACCTTATTATCTATCGGGGTACTGTATTGGTTGGCGTATCAATCGTCTATGATGGTGGTTGATTTAAATATCTTTAACCAAAATCCGCTGGCGATTGTTGAATTAACCCGTAAATATGGTGGGCGAACCTGCTTTGGACTGACGGTGTTGAGCTTTTACCTGCTGTCATTTGGCTTGTTAGCGGTCTATTTTACCTGCGTTTCGGATACGTTAAGTACGGTGCTGGTTTTATCGCCTAAGGGAGTTATGATTGCTTGCGCCTGCAGTTTGTTCTTATTGTTTAACTTACATATCGAAAAATTTGCAGCGTTTAATTCCTTATGTGTGACCTTATTGCTGGGGTCGATTGCTTGTGCACTGTTTTGTTTCCAAAGCCATTCAGTTGCTCAATCAACGTTTCAAATGGGGGAATGGGTGCGCTTTATGCCGATTGTAATGACCTCGTTCGGTATGCAAACGATTTGCCCGCAACTTTATACCTACTTGGATCGCGATAGAAAACGCATCCAAATTGCATTGTTACTAGGGCTGTTGGTACCCGCGATTGTGTATCCGGTATGGATTCATAAGACCTTAAGTTGCGCGGCCATGGATCCTGCGTTTTTAGCCAAACTTCAAAGTCATCAGGCATCGGTTGGCGAATTCATTCAGTTTTTATGTGATGCGACCCACTCGTTATGGTTGAGCGGAATCCTGAAGTTTTTAACGCTTTTTGCGGTTATTACCTCCATGATTGGCGTTGCTATTGGCTTGCTGCATTCCTTGCGGATGTTGTGCCCTGAATGGCTAGCAAAGGTTGTTTTGTGTTTGGTTCCTTTGGCGGTAAATTGGTTTGTTGCCAATGCGTTTTTGCGCATCTTATCCTTCGGCGGACTGATGCTGATTATCTTTGTGATTGTGACACCTTATTGGTGTGTCCGTAAACAGAACCTAAAAGACCCCAAATTACAGTATGGTTTGTGCCTATTGTTAGGGTTAACCGTTGCTGTATTTGAGGTCGTTCGGATCGTCATTCCCTAATGAAAAAGGGATTAGGCGAAGACTTCTTCGGGCTTGAAGAATCGAGCAATTTCTTTTGCGGCTGATTCGATGCTGTCCGAAGCGTGTGCGATGTTGCGCGATTTGTTTTCGCCGAAATCCCCACGGATGGTGCCTTTAGGAGCGATGGTGCTATCGGTGGGTCCTAATAATTCGCGGGTTAATGCAATCGCATTGTCTCCTTTAAGGATAACTGCTAACACGGGGCATTCTTGCATAAACGAAAGAATTCCGGGGAAAAACGGCTTATCGGTTAAAAAGTCGTAATGTTCGCGCAAGATAGCTTCATTTAACTGGATCATTTTGCAAGCTACAAGATGTAATCCTGCTTTCTGGAAACGGGCTAAAACAGTACCGCAGATGTTTTTTTGCATTCCATCGGGCTTAATCAGAACTAGTGTTTTCTCTTCCATAATGTTTCAATAATTTAAAAGGTAACTTTATTAATTGATTAACAATAAACATTTGACTAAGTTCATGAAACCTTTTTTTTTAAAAAAAGCTTATTTGGCAGTTTCATCTGTTTCGGTAAACCTTCCGAAAATGTCTAATAAGCGCTCAATAAGTCTATAAAATAGTCTTATGAAAGGATTAAGATGAATATTTGGAAATTATTACATGCGAGCTTGTTAATTACGGGAACTGCAGTTGGGGCAGGATTTATTGCACTGCCTATGTCGGTGATTAACTTGGGTATACCGATGAGTGCCGCGCTCATCATTTTAATGTGTTTTGTGGCTTATAAATCCTCCATGATGTTGGTGGATTTAAATTCTGCCAATCATGTGCCGGCTTCGGTAGTTGGACTTACGAAAAAATACACTGGTAAAGCTTGTTTTGGCGCAACCTTACTGTCGTTCTATTTATTTTCGTTCGGGGTATTAACAGTCTATTTTTCCTGCTTTTCGGATACCTTGAGCGTCGTGTCCTCGATCAATCCAAATGTCATTGGTATTGGGTTCGCCTGTGCCTTATTTATTTTACTCAATTTGCATGTCGATAAAATGTCGGGGATCAATTCGTTGTTGGTCTTGGTGTTATTGGTGATGCTAGCCTTGGCCGTATTTTTCGTCCAAAGCGCTCCGGATGAGAATGCGCAAAAAATTTCCATGAATTGGAAGGAATTGAGGATATTTTTGCCGATTTGCTTAACCTCTTTTGTTATGCAGGGTGTATGCCCACAAATCTGCTCGTATTTAAATTATAACCGACGTCATATCCAAATAGCTTTGGTCGTTGGCTTGTTGATGCCTATGGGCGTTTATATGGCGTGGATTACTGGCGTACTTAACGGGGTTTCTGCGCATGATAGCGATTTCTTTGTGCGGATGCAGCAACATCAAGTAACGGTAGGGCAATTGATTGATTTTTTGTGTAAGACCTCCAGCCCGTTGTTAGGAGTGATTTTAAAATGGGTAACCTTATGTGCAGTCGTTACATCGGCTATTGGTTTTGCGGTTGGTGTCGTACAAGCAATACGCGCTGTCGTTCCTTTGCAGGTCGCTCGAATGATCCCCTGTGTTGTTCCCGTGGTGGTTAATTGGCTAATTCCAAACGCTTTTGTGTATGTATTGTGTTTTAGCGGATTAATGGCAGTAATGTTTGCTATCTTATCGCCTTATTTGTGCTTAAAACATAAGAAATTACCCTGCTGTTTTTCTTATCACCTATGCGTAGGAATCGCTTTGGTGGTAGGTGCGTGTGAGATAGTAAATCTTCTCCACAGTTTTTAAAAAAACGCCTTAACGGGCGCTGAAAAACTTTTGGATGGCACGGCACACCGTATCAATTTGTTCGGTTGTTAGGCCGGGGTAAATAGGCAAACTGAGTACCTCTTGGGTCAATTGATGAGCCCGCGCGGTTGGTATGCCTTTATCGGTTGAAATCGAGCGCAAACTGGGTTGTTGATCCAAGGCTTTGGGATAATAAATAGCGCTGCCAATTTCTTGTTGAGCTAAAAATGCTTTAAGTTCGTCCCGTTTATGGTTCAAAACCCGCACAGTAAATTGATTCCACGTGTGATAACCATCCGCGGGATTATTCGGCAAACAAAGGGAGTCGATTCCTTGGAGAGCCGATAGATAACGTTCAGCGTTAGCTCTACGTTTGCTAATCGCTTCATGGACGTGAGGAAGTTTAATGGCCAATAAGGCGGCCTGTAGGGTATCGATGCGGAAATTTCCACCTAAATACAAGTGCTCGTACGTAACGCGTGATCCATGTACCCGCAAACATTTGATTTTTTCAAACAATGCAGGATCTTGAGTGGTGATCATACCCGCATCCCCAAATCCACCGAGGTTTTTGGTCGGGAAAAAACTGAAAGCACCCACATCGCCCCAAGAGCCCGTTAACAAATTTTGTGATTGAGCGCCTTGGGCTTGTGCTACATCTTCAATGATTTTTAAATGGTGCCGCTGAGCAAAGGCTTTTACTGCATCGGGCGCGCAGCTTTGACCAAATAAATGAACTACCACAATCGCTTTTGTTCTAGAAGACACCTTTTTTTCTGCATCCGCTAAATCTATCAGGTAGTTGTCGGTATTAACATCTACCCATACCGGTTGTGCTCCTAAGCGCGCAATGGTGCTAGCACTAGCGAAAAAAGTAAAGGATGGGCACAGAACTTCATCATTCGGTTGAATATCAATGGCCTGCAGAGCGATCAATAAGGCATCGGTTCCTGAGGAAACCCCGACTGCATACTTACAATGGTTTTGTTCGGCAAATTGATGCTCAAACTGTTCTACTGCTTCCCCTAAAATATATTTTCCCGACCGTAGGATCGACTGAAACACTTTGTTAAAGGCTTCCAGATGGGGTTGGTTGGTGTAATCAGGACAAAACAGAGGGACTTTCATCATAGGTTACCTTAAAAACAGGAAGCGGATGGGTCAAAAACATTTTTTTGGGATAGCCATTCGAGCCCATTGATGGCTTCAATTGCTTTTTATCATAAAATTCATTTGACAAGCGTTCACTATCTCTTCTAACTAATTAAAAAATAATTAATTATGGCATTGAGAATACGGTTACAGCGTTTTGGATCTAAGAATCATCCTAAATATCGTGTGGTGGTTGCTGAAAAATCAGTACGTCGCGATGGCCGTTTCGTGGAATTATTAGGTGCCTATAATCCTACCGAGCAAGAAGATAGCAAAAAAGTACAGATGAATGTCGAACGCGCGGATTATTGGGTATCTAAAGGAGCTCAACCGAGCGATACTGTGCGTTATCTCATGCGCATTGCTCGGGCTTAAACAAGGTAATTGATTACTGCGTTTAAGCGAAATCTTGAAGGTGGATTCAAGATCTAAAATTTTGGAAGGGTGAAATGCCCTTTGTTGTTTTTGGGGTTTAAATCATGCTGAAAATTGATGTTTTAACGTTGTTTCCAAAAATGCTGGATGGGTTCGTCTCGGAAAGCATTGTAGGTCGTGCGTTGAGGGAACAACTGTTTTCGTTACAGGTTCGCAATTTACGCGATTGGGCTAATGGTCCGCATTATCAAGTGGATGATCGTCCATTCGGCGGTGGGGCTGGGATGGTTCTGCAATTTGATGTATTGTCTAAAGCGATTAAGTCGCTCCGTAAGGAGAAAACGCACGTTGTGTATTTGTGTCCCGACGGAATGCCGCTGACGATGAAAAAAGTGCGTGAATTAACGCAAAAAGAGCATGTAGTGTTAGTATCAGGGCATTACGAAAGCGTGGACGAACGGTTCCGCGAACAGTATGTGGATGAAGAAATTTCCATAGGCGATTATGTGCTAACCAATGGGACTTTGCCTGCAGCCGTTGTTATTGATGCAATGGTTCGGTGCTTGCCGGGGGCTTTGGGCGATGAACAATCGTTGGAGCAGGATAGCTTTAGGGATGGTTTGTTGTCGTTCCCGCAGTATACCCGTCCAAAAGAGCATGAAGGTAAGGGTGTACCGAGTATTTTATTTTCAGGAGATCATGCTGCGATTGCAAAGTGGCGCCTAGAACAACAGATAAAACGAACGATTCGTAGACGTCCGGATTTGATTTTTAATTGACAGGATTAGCAGCATTTTATTTTCATAGAAAAAACCATGAATCAAGATATTTTGCGAGAAGTTACAAAACACCAGCTAAAAGCAGAAATCCCTTCGTTTAAAGTTGGGGATGAAGCTTGCGTGTCCATCAAAGTTAAAGAAGGTGGAAAAGAGCGTATTCAAAAGTTTACTGGAATTGTAATTGCGCGTAAGGGAAGCGGAATTTCAGAAACATTTACCGTACGTCGGGTTGTTTCGGATTTTGCTGTTGAGCGTGTGTTCCATTTACATGCTCCTAATATTAGCGATATCAAAGTTACCAAGGAAAGTGTGGTTCTGGATACCGCGAAATGGTATAAATCACGTAAGTGGGTTGGTAAAGCTGCCAGCCAAGTGCGTGAAAAACGTTTGTTCGTTAAATAAAACGTTTGTTCTTTTGTTGGGTATTAAACCTCAGCATTCATTAGGCAGGATGGCTGGTGAGTGGTGAGAGATTCAAAAACTCCATCCAATGAAGGATAGTGTACGTGAAACGTTTTTTGTGGATAAGTTTAGTTTTGTTATTTCCGGCGGCCTGGGGTAGGTCGCCTTTTTTGTCTGCGTTTAAACCTTATTTAAAAACGCATATTGCTCTGTCAGAGAGCTTGTTGTCCTTATCCTATACCGTAGCAGGGTTTTTATCAGCGATTATTGTTCCTTACTTTATCAGTTCTTTGGGTAAAAACTTTAAGTTGACGCATGGATTTCGTGTGGCTTACGGGATTTATATTGCAGGATTTGTGATGTTTTTAGGAGCAATGCAGGTGCACAATAGTACGGTGTTGGCATTCGTTTCCTTGGTATTGGGTTATTTCGGATTACGTTGCTGCGGACAAAACTTACTGCCGGTATTATCGCGAGCTTACAGTGCAGCGGTTTGTACGGATAAACAATGCGCTTATGTGTCGGGTTGGCATAGTTTGGTGCAGTTTGCAGGCGCTTTGCTATTATCCATTTTGTCTGCCTACAATGCGTTTAGTAGCTGGAGTTATGTGATTTATGGGCAGATTGCTGTACTGTTGCTTTACATGATGTTTGTTCCATCCGATTTACCCCAAACGAACGCTAGTCAGGTGTCTTTTGTAGCGGTATTGCGGTATATCCGTCGTTTGCCTTGGCCATTCTTATTTGGTGTGTTAATAGCAGCGTTTGAAAATTTTCATGCTACTGGAATGATTTTCCACTTGTCGGATTTTGCACGGGAAAATGGCGTACCTTTGTCCAAAATCTATAAGGTTTTCTTGCCGATTACCATTTTAACGTTCGTGTTGACCTTTGCTTGCGCATGGGCTTATTCGCGTGTGTCCTTAAAATGGACCGCATTGGGGGTAATAATCAACATAACATTGTTTAGCTTATGTGGTATCGGTCTTAACCACGACTGGTGCATTTTAGGGCTTATTTTAACGAGCGGTCTTGGTTGGGCGTTTGTCCATGTATTGGCGTATTGCTTGTCTAAACGCTTACTGTTAGGGGAGCAGCAGGCAATGGGATACGCAGCTTATGCGGCGATTACAGGTATTTGTAGCGCCTGCGGACCTATCGCTTACACCAGTCTTTTCAATATTTTTGGTAGTTATATCGCTAGTGGCACCGTAATGCTTGCTATCAATAGCGCGCTCATCCTGTTGGTTGCTTATGCGCTTTGGTGCTTACCTTCCCTGAAGGAATTTAAGTAAAGCAATAACTTACTTAGTGGATTGAATGGCCATTAAAATCTGTTTGATTTTATGGCCATAACTGTCTTTGTTCGCTTTCGCTTGAGCTAACGAGCGGTATTTTTTTGTATCATAGCCTGGATAAGCCCAAAGGCCGCCTAAATCCTCAAGATTGGGTGCGCATCCTCTCTGAACCTGTTGAAAGCGTGGATCGATGCACTTGTTAGCGAGAGGCCTGTACGAAGCATAAGCTTTTAAGTGCTGAATTTGAGCGCGGATACCTTCGCGCGGGGTTGCAAATTGATGCCCAGCTACCCCATTACCCGTTGTACCGAGTCCGCAGAAGTTGTTTTGGCGTGGGGATACATCTCCTCCAAATTTAAAGTAATTGGTTTCATGCAATGCTTGTGCGAAGGCTAAATCTCCGCGCACGCCTTCTTTTGCCCCTTCTTCAAGAAAGATTTTGGGATAAGCTAAATAGCTTTTGGATACCTTGGGATTGCGCGCTAACAGCAACTGTTGCATTTGATGAATCGTGCAGGTAGCTTGTCCCATAATGCGGGTTCGCGCGGTCTGTTTGGGGCTCCTATAAGCAGAGTCTGTTGTAGGGGAGGGGACGGTTAAAGTGGCTTGCCGATAGGAGGTCGAATTGGACGTACATCCGGCTAGGAAGCTCAATAACAGCATCCAAAGTAGTTTAAATTTATAGCTATTAGTAGTCATTTTTATGTAATCGGCACGCATTGTGCTACTACTTAAATTAAAAAACAACTTTTTAATTATAAGTTATTTATTATGACTTTGCAAATAAAATTTTTAGATTTCGCATTCAAAAATAGAAAGGATGGCTAAATGACAGCTTCATTTAAGTTTGATTATAACAAATTGGCCATGGCGCTTCGTAAAGAAATCGAAGAATATGGATCCCTTTTGCGGATGCTTTATCAACAACAAAATTGCTTATTGAATTCTTTAAAGCGTGCAACGGCGGATGTTGAGGCACAATTGGCAGCAAATCAATTAGCAACCGCGGATCGTTCGGCCATGGTTTATCAATTGGCAGAAAATTTGAAACGTAAAGATTTATCCCTCAATGAATTACCCAGTGTGGTGCCTTCAGAGCTGCATTTTTTGTTTAAAGCGTTGGTGGATGAGGTGATTTCCTTACGGATTCGTATTAAACACAAAATGCAATTTCAACGACGTTTGTTGGAAGAAGCTCAGATGACCAATCAATCGGTTATTCAGCAGGTTTTCCCACAAAGCGTCTTACAAGATATCTCTTCCTTAAACTCTTATTATTGATACTTATGTTAGTTCTTTCGCGTAACTCTGGTGAGTCTATTATTATTGTATTACCTGATACTCAAACCGTTGAGGTTCAAGTGAATAAAGTTTTTGGTAAACAGGTAAAATTGGGAATTATTGCGCCAAAAGATTTTAAAATCTATCGGCGTGAAGCATACGATGCTTCCTCCAATTAATGCACATTAAGCTTTGCGAGCAATTTTCTCCCATATTCTTTGAATAAAGATAATGAGGAAATTGTTAGCGGTGACATTGCTCAAGGTTGTAATAGGATCAATGAGCATGTAAAACGCAGTGATCAGCGCGAGCATTTCTTCGGAAAAGCCCAAATAATGCTGTAAAATCGGTAAAGATACCATAATGCTGCCGCCGGGGATACCCGCTCCAGCGAATTTATTCATCACAAAACAGAGACCAAAGATAAAGTACGTGCTCATCGATGGCATGGGCATACCAAAACTGTGCAGGATGATAACCGTCAAAATGGGAATGCAGATGGTATCGCCCAACATATGAAAGTTGATGGTTATCGGCATAACTGCGTTTGCCAAAACAGGATTTTTTGTATTACGGGTGGCGGCCTCAATGGAAAAGGGGAGGGCTGCAGCGCTGGACATGGTGGTTGCTCCTGTAATAATTGCTGGCAGTGTGTTTTTGAGCAGAGTTACAGCAGGCATTTCCCCACAACGGCTGGCTGCTAGCCACCATAAACATAAATAGAGGAACAAAAACCCAACCATGAGGGTACAGGAACGTCCATTGTTGCATATTAACTGCGACATTTGTCCTTCGACCAGTAGTTTAAGGATAAATCCCATCAAAAACAGAGGCAATGCGGGGATAAAAACCTTCAATATAAAGGTCAAGGTGATGCGATGAATCAACTGCAGGCATTTCATCCAAGGCGGTAAGTGGATGATGTTATGAACCAATCCACTGGTCACGCCAATGATTAACGCCCATGCATTGGGCAATAAGGGCGGAAGTGCGGGTAAATAGTAGGGCTCAATCGATGGAGCTGTTGCTAAAATGGGTTGCGCTGTGTTGGGCGCAAAATAAGGGATGACATAGCAGCCGATCACTCCTGACATCATCAGATTGCAAAAATTGGATAGGATTACAATCGCCATCAGCGTAATGACGAACCCAAGACCATTACCTTTAAACGACGCAAATGCTAAGGCAGTTCCGCTTAAAATAAGTAGGGGGAGGAAAAACAACAGCAGGTTTTTTAAGAAAATGCTGAGGGTGAGTGCCCCTTGAATAAAGGGAATAGGAAGCACAGCGTAGGTTAAAAAGCAAAACCCTAATGTAATAAAGATACGGGTTAGGGGCTCTTTAAGTAATTTCTTTACCGCTATCACAAGTTAAAAGCAATGCCATTGGCAGCGCTTGTCAAGCTTGTTTCGGAAGGGTAGGCTGATACTGCAATAGTGCGATACACGGTTGGTTATGACCCTTGGGGTGGGTTAGTGTACGGGTTAGGATCCAAGCGCACGAGGGATCTAGTGTTAATTGCGAGGGGAATTCCAATGCTAAGGTAGCGGATGGCATGCGATGACCTAAGTTGTTCAGTAGCTGCCACAGAGCTTGTGCATGGGTATCCCATAAGGGATACGGTGGGTCAAAGAAAATAAAGTCGCTGATGGGTAAGGATTCAACGTTAATGCTTAATAGATTGTCGGAGCGCGTGCTACAAACCGATTCTGTTCGTTGGGCGCTTTTACATACCTTTTGGATGTTGATTTCAAGCGTTTTGATGGCCTGCGGATGGTTGTCGATGAATAAGCAGGATTGTGCTCCGCGGCTGATAGCTTCTAGGCCGTAAGCTCCTGTGCCGGCAAAGCAATCGATAACCGTTGCATTTTGAATTGCAGGGCCGATGGAGTTGAACAAGCGCTCACGGGTTGCATCCGTTGCTGGGCGTAGATCATAAGCCGGTACGGACAATACAATGCTACGCGCTGCTCCACCTGTGATGCGCATTAGGATAATTGGGTGTCTAAGCACCGTTGGATGCGAGCCAGAACGGTGGATTGTCCTAAAATCGGCAGCATGTGGTATAAGCTAGGGCCAACGTTACGACCGGAAACGGCAAAACGCAAGGGGTGGATGTAATGCCCCGTGGGGAGTTGATTTGTTTCGCTAAGCGTGTGGATACAAGCTTCGATGGATGCTTCCGAAAAATTCGTTAATGTCGACAGTTGCTCTTTTAGCTCCAAAAGCCGCTGTTTTGGCTGACATTTTTCGATTTTCTTGAGTGCTTCCGGTTCGAAGGGATAGGATTCATCGAAAAAATACTCGATAAAGTGCGGCAGTTCTTCAAAGGAACGCAGTTTTTCTTGAACGATAGCGAAAATAGCCTTGAGCTGATCGATATCCTTGGTTGCGTTCTCATGGCCTGTTTCTTTCAAAACGGTTATGCCTTGCTGATAGAAAGCTTCAGGCGATAGGCTTTTAACATGCTCAGAGTTGACGAACATGAGCTTTTTCTCATCAAAACGGGCGTTGGTATTGTTAACGTCTTTCAAATCAAAGGCCGCGATAATTTCAGCTATAGACATGATTTCGCGGTCGTTTTTCGGTGACCAACCAAGCAGCGATAGGTAATTGATTAATCCTTCGGGCAAAAAGTACTTTTGGCGATACTCTTCTACCAAAGATCCTGTGTCGCGTTTGCTCATTTTACCCTGACCTACTGTTTTTAAAATCAGCGGAATGTGGGCGAATTTAGGAGGTGTAACGCCAAACGCGCGGTACAACTCTAAATGCTTGTTGGTGTTGGACAAATGGTCTTCGCCGCGTATGACGTGCGTAATGTGCATATCGATATCATCAACGACATTGACGAAATGGAATACGGGCGTGCCATTCGACCGATAAATAACAAAGTCTTTTTCTTCCGTACGGGTAACAGAACCGTGAATAATGTCGTCAAGGGTTTGAGCTTCTCCAGAGACTTTTAGCCAAATAGCGCCTTCTTTTTCGTACACGCGTCCAGCTTGTCTCAATTGCTCCAAGTAGCGCTGATAAACCTCGTTGCGTTCGCTTTGGAAATAAGGGCCATAGGGACCACCTACATCGGGTCCTTCATCCCAATCAAGTCCTAGCCAACGTAAGTTGGATAGCAGGGAATTCAATGATTCCTTGGTGTTGCGTTCGGTGTCGGTATCTTCGATGCGCAATACAAAAGTGCCTTGGGTATGCTTAGCGTAGAGCCAATTAAACAGGGCGGTTCTTGCGCCACCGATATGAAAATAGCCCGTAGGGCTTGGGGCAAAACGAACTCGAACAGAACTTGTCATAAGTAATAAAGATTAAAGTGCCTTGATTTTACGCTTCCAGATGTTGTTCAAAGAACTGGATTAATTCTGCTTCCGACAACCGAGTTTGTTGCGTAGTATCGCGATCCCGCAAGGTATAGGTGTGCTGTTCCATGGAATCAAAGTCGACGGTAATGCACCACGGCGTACCGATTTCGTCCATGCGGCGGTAACGTTTACCGATGGATCCGGTTTCATCGTAGAGCGTGTACCAACGTTTATGCAGCTTTTTGAACAAATTACGCGCATGCTCTACCAATTCTGGATTGTTTTTAACCAATGGGAATACAGCAATCTTGATAGGTGCCAATTGAGGTTTGAAGTGCAACACAATGCGTTTCTCTCCATTGACCTCATCTTCATCATAAGCGGAAATTAAAACCGCTAACAGGGTGCGGTCTACTCCCACCGATGGTTCAATGACATACGGTAGGTATTTTGTCTTACGCTCTTCGTCAAAATAACTGATGGGCTTACCGCTAAAGGTTTGATGCTGCGTTAGATCGAAATTCCCACGTACAGCAATTCCTTCCAGTTCCTGAACGCCAAATGGGTATTTGAACATAATATCGGTGCAGGCCTTCGCATAATGCGCCAAATCTTCCTTTTTATGCACATCAAAGCTGAGCCATTCGGGCTTAATACCGATGGACTGATGCCATTGGTAGCGCGTTTCAATCCATTGCTTGTGCAATTCAGGCCACAGCGCTTCATCGGCTGGGAAAAAGTACTCGATTTCCATCTGCTCGAATTCACGCGACCGAAATATAAAGTTGCGCGGGGTAATTTCGTTGCGAAATGCCTTACCGATTTGCGCAATTCCAAAAGGCACCTTAATGCGGGTTGCATCGAGCACATTTTTGAAATTGATGAAAATGCCTTGAGCGGTTTCAGGACGCAAGAAAGCAGTACTCGCTTCGGATTCAACTGCACCAACATTCGTTTTAAACATCAAGTTGAATTGGCGCGTAGGGGTTAAATCACCCGCGTGATCCGTTGCGGGCGATGGAATAAGCGCAAATTCTTCGGGTTTTGCTTGAGTTAATGGTTTGAGTTCAAAGGCATCAGGCGTATCTTTGCAGTGATTGGCTTTGAGTAGCGCTTGCACCTTTTTTTGCGCGTTTACTTGCGGATCCTCGTCATCAGTTACGCAGATATAGCCCAACAGCTTACCTTGAACGTTAATGGGGGCAAAAAAGACTTTATCGGCGCGATAACGGGCTTTGGTGACCTTACAATCTACCATAGGATCGGTAAAGCCGCTTACGTGTCCGGAAGCTTCCCAAACTCTTGGGTGCAGGATGATGGAACTATCTAATCCAATGATATCTTCGCGGTCATGCACGATTGATTTCCACCAAGCGTTTTTGATGTTGCGCTTGAGTTCAGTTCCTAAAGGGCCGTAATCGAAAAAGCCGTTTAATCCGCCATAGATATCGGATGATAAGAAAATAAATCCTTTGCTTTTGCAAAAAGCAGCCAAATCCTTCATCTCTACCTGAAACATACCCCTTTATATAAGGGGTATGAATCGGTCCATGCAATATTAAAAGATTAGGATATTTGGATACGGCTCAAAGGACGGATGGTGATTTCGTCGGTAAGTTCTTGGTGAGATAATACCGGCAAATCATAGATTTCCACTTCAATCAATTTGCGTACATACCGGCGGATATCCATTGAGGTTAGAAGAACCGGACGATGAGCCTGTTGCCACAAATCTCCTGCAGCTTCTTTGATCGCTCGTACAATCTTCTTGGCAGTTGGTGGATCGAGCGCCAAATAACTTCCAGCAGAGGTTTGACGAATGGCCTTACGTACCATTTCTTCAATCTTCGGATCTAGCAAATATACCGATAAAACATTGCGTCCCTCGCTGAATTTATAGCTGATGTAACGCCTTAAGGTAGAGCGTACATAATCGGCGAGCAAAACCGGTTCTTTTTCCTTCTGTCCCCAATCAATGAGGCATTGAAAAATGGTTTTTAAATTGCGAATGGAAATTTCTTCCTGCACGAGTCGTTGGAAAATTTCGGTAATTTTTTGGATCGGCAGCACACGTTGCACTTCTTTGATGATTTCTGGGAAGTTTTGCTCCATGTTTTCCATCAAAAATTTGCATTCTTGGATGCCTAGGAAATCTCCAGCGTACCGTTTTAGGACATAAGATAGGTGGTGGGTTAAAATTTGAGGGGCGCGCATGTAAGCTACGTTTGCTCCATCTAATAACTTAACCTCTTCTTGGGGTACCCATAACGACGGTATGTGCGGTAGATAGGTGTCTCTTTCGGTAAAATGGACGCCTAACATATCCAAATTATCTTTGGTTTCGCGGGCGATTACTTGATTCGGTAATAGTTCTCCTTGGGCAATGGGGACTTCGTAGATCAAAATACGGTAAGAATTTTGCTGCAGGGCGTTGTTGAACCGTAAATGGATACCGGGGAACGGAACCCCTAAATCGTGGTATAATGCGCGCCTAACTTGAATTAAACGCTCATTTAACACATCCGCTTCAATGATTTCTTCCAACGAACGTTCTACATCCAGCATGAGGGGAACCGTAACTGAGAATTCGTTGCTTTCTTCTTCCTCGGATTCATGCGTAACCGTTGGCGCTTTAAACTTCGGAGCGGCTTTAGGAGCCCCCTTGAGCTTTTTGCTTGGGTCATTGTGTACATTGTTTAAGCAATAGCCGATTGGAAGTAAAATGGCTGCCAGTAGCAAGAATGGGATTTTGGGGAATCCGGGCATCAACATAAGCGCTATTAACATGCATCCGCCAATTAACAACGCTTTAGGTTGATTGAGCACTTGAGAGCCAATGTCGCGCCCAAGGACTGTTTCCTCGTTAGAACCTACTTTGGTAACGATAATACCGGAAGTAATAGAAATGAGTAGCGCGGGAATTTGCGAGACCAAGCCATCACCGATGGTTAAAATGGAGTAGGTTGTAACTGCCTTGCCAAGCTCCATGTTCTTTTGGGTTACCCCAATAATAATTCCTGCAACAATGTTGATGGCGGTGATGATAAGGCCTGCGATTGTATCCCCTTTAACGAATTTCATGGCACCATCCATAGCACCATACAGTTGGCTTTCACGTTCCAAATCTGAACGGCGGCGCTTTGCTTCTGCCATATCAATGGTTCCTGCGCGCATATCCGCATCGATACTCATTTGCTTACCAGGCATAGCATCCAAGGTAAAACGGGCTGCAACTTCTGCTACACGTTCCGCTCCTTTGGTAATAACGATGAATTGTACTAACAGTAAGATTAAGAATACTACCGCACCAACAACGAAGTTACCGCCAACAACGAATTTACCGAATGTGAAGATGATTTCACCTGCGGTTGCATGGAGCAAAATCATACGCGTTGTTGTAATGTTTAGGGCTAGTCGGAATAGCGTTGTAAATAGCAACAAGCTGGGGAAGGTAGAGAATGCCAGTACGTTGGGTATGTACAAGGACATCATGAACAAAACAACCGAAATCGTTAAGTTGAGTGCGATAAGCGCATCCACTAGGGCGGGTGGTACCGGTACAATCATCAACGAAATGATCATGACCAATATCATTGCCAGTACGATATCGTTAAAACGAGAGTACTTAGCAATCAAACGATCTAATGAGGCAACCCAGTTCACAATAAAGCGCGTTTCGTTAAATATTTTTGAAGCATAGCACGTGAGGCAGGCTTTTGGTCTAAATCCCACAGTACTTTACTGCAGATATAGTAATAAGCTACTAATAGCTTATGGTTCAATTTGGTTGCATCGATGGATTGCATTACCTTGGAGGCTTCTTCACAGCGTTTGGCTTTGTAGAGGCAATCAATCAGGGCTATCGTTATTTTGGCATCATTGGCGGTATGCAAACGAAGGATGCGTAAAAGGTAGAGCGCCAATTGAAATTTCGATTGCTGCATGTATAAAAATGCCAGCAAATACAAAAAATCAATTTGTTGCTTATTCAGCAAGCCCATACACTGTCATTATAACAAGTTTATGACAGAAGTAAATATCTCGTGTGTTTTTGTTCAAAAATAATTTGGAGTAAAATTACGTATATAAAGGAGGAATTTTCTTAATAAATGGTCGTTTTTTTAAAGATATATGAGTATTCCAACAACCAATTATAATACGTCTAACCCTTCGAGTAGTACTACTTCTTTACCTGTAGAAAATGATGTTAAAGAAAAAGATACATCCTCTAGCAAATTTCAATATAAGATGAACAATGGCGGAATTGTTAGCCAGTCTTATGTTGATGACGATGATCTGACGATTCAAAATCCTACAACTTCGGAAGAAGAACCCACTGAAACTCAAATGGTTGAGCAAATTGGTATGGTCATTATTGATAACTTTCTTGGATGGGAGAGAATCGGAGATGATACTATTCGCAATTTGATGAAGGATATCATTAAAGCTTTTGCTGCTTTGTTGACTAACCAAAAGGAGGCAGACAAAAATGCTCTAAACGAGATGTTAAGCGCTTTTGATGAGAAGATTAAGCAGATGGAGAATGGTATGGATGCTGCTTACAAGGCGGCTATGGCTGGTGCAATCTGTAGTATGGTAGCTGGTGCTGTATCCATTGTTTGCGGAATTGCTGGACTTAAGGGAATATCAAATGCTGGTGCTGACGAGGCAGCCAAAAAAGCTGCTGCAGCTGCTGCTGAGATGATCAATTCTATTGGTGGAGCAATTGGCAAGATTATTGAAGGCTGTGGAGGAATCATGTCTGCCGTATGGAATAAAGATAAAGAAGGAGCTAATATTGATGTGGCTAGACAAGAACGTCTTGTTGAGGTGTTTAATAGTATGCGGGATGAAAACAAGAAGTTCTCAGAGAATTTGATGCAGTTTATCAACAATATATTGTCTGAAATGCAGCAATTGCTCAATGCGGTTGCTTCGTCAGGTCGCAGTATTGCTCAAGCTTAATTATAGAGCTTTTCTTGAATACTTAAGCGACGTTCGGAACCTTGATGTTCCCATTGCTGAAATAAAATACCCCGTAAAAAGTTTTGTTGTTGGGATAAGGAATAGCCAAACAGCTGCAGTCGATGGGGAACGTCGCTTAAGGAGCGAGCATGAAGGGTTGCTAGCGTGCAATGTCCGGTAAGGGCTGCATTTACTACGAACTTCAATTGCTCGCTTGAACGAATTTCCCCTAATCCAATAACATTAACGCTTTGTCGAAGAATCAGCTTACTCCAAAGGCTGTTGAGCGTATTAGGTTCAAACTCAATCTGAAAGATATTAGGCTGTGGGATTTCAATCGGATCCTCAAAACTAAAAATCCGTTGGGTTGCTTGCAGTTGATGCAGCAAGTGATAATAGTGGGTTGTCTTTCCGTTACCAATGGGGCTTGTAATTAGCCATAAACCGGCAGGAGCATGCAGTACTTTTTGCGCAAATTGTGTTTGCATCAAAGCTTCGAAGCTGAACTTTTGTGCATTATGGGGCGTATGGAAACGCACAACTGTATTCGCACCCAGTAGGGTTGGGAGCATAGAAACACGACAGTAAAACGTTCGGTTGCCTATCGAGTGCGAAAATTGGCCATTTAAAGGCGTATGATGATTGAGGTGCGTTAAATTAGCCTTCAATCGCATAATGTTTTCCAAGGTGGGTTGCCATTCGATTGGCCATTCTTTAACGACTGACAAAATTCCTTGTTTGCGCGCTAAAATGCGTATGAATTGCTCATGCGGCTCGAAGTGGATATCGGAATACCCCGATAAATAATGTTGCGATAATAGGTCGGAAAGCAGGGTTGGGATTGACGAAGCTTTAAATAACGTCGGGTGTGCTTCCGTGTGGATTGCTCCAGCGTCCGATGAGGGGGATTTAATGTCATGCTTATTTACCCATTCAATCGTTAACGGCTTGTGATAGGTTTGCTGCAAAAACGTTAAGTAGCGCAGGGTTTCGGGGGTCGTTTGTCGTTGAACTTTGCATGAAATGGCAGTTTCCCCGATAGATTTGATAACGATACCGGATGCACGTAAACGCTGTTCGAGCTCGGTTTTAATAGATTAAGTTTTTTAAGTCTTTGTGGGTTTTTGAAAGAGATGGTGTAAGCGCATTTGTAAGGTTGTATGTCGAATGGTGCTGTCGAGGGTACGTGCGGCGCAAGCATACGCGCGTTCTTCACCTACCAAAAACACTTTTTTGCGTCCACGGGTAATGGCGGTGTACAACAAATTGCGCTTGAGCATAACAAAATGTTGCATGAAGAGCGGCAGAATCACAATCGGAAACTCACTACCTTGGGATTTATGAATACTGATGGCGTACGCTAATTTTAAATTGGAGCAGGCGCTGCCTTCTAAGGTATGGAATTCATCATTAAACTGAATCGTTAAGGCGTGTTTTGCCATATCTATATCTTGAATAATGCCCAAATCGCCGTTAAAAATCCCGTGATTGTAGTCGTTTTTAACCTGAATTACCTTATCCCCTACGAAAAATTTTTGCGCCCCAACCGTGATTTTACGTCGCTGCAACCCCGCATGTTCCTGAAAAGTTGCGTTAAATTGGTCAATTCCAATAGCGCCTCGGTGCATAGGGACTAAAATTTGAGTATCCTGAACACCATCCAACCCATACCATTTCGGAATAGATTCCCAACAGAGGTGTTGTATCACACGCATGCCTTGCTCAGGGTCGTCTATTGGCAGAAAGTAAACATCGCATGGGGGCGGTAGGGAACTTTCAGGCGGTAGCGTAGGGGCATTGATTTTCTGTTTCCCTTCTAAAACGTCATGCGCCACGCTCACAATGGAACTATCTTGTCCCTGTCTAAAAATATCACTTAGGTATTCGGTGTGAAAGTAGGGGCTTTTGATAAAGTCATGCAGAACATTGCCGGCTCCAACCGATGGCAGCTGATAGATATCCCCGACGCACACAATATGAGCCGAACTGGGTAAGGCGCGCAGTAGGGCGTGTGTTAAGGGAACGTCCAACATACTGGTTTCATCGATAATGAGGAAATCAACCGGCAATAAATTATCTTCATCGTAGGTGAAACGCCCGATGGTTGGTTCGTATTTTAGCAACCGATGAACGGTTTGCGCGGTCCACCCAGTGGTTTCATTCATGCGTTGAGCAGCCCGACCGGTTGGGGCGCATAAACCAATCCGCACATGTTTTGCAGTTAAAATGCTAACCAATGCGCGCAACAAAGTGGTTTTACCGGTTCCTGGGCCACCGGTTAACACAGCCAGCTTTGATTTTAATATGGCCTGCAAAGCGTTTTTCTGGGTATCCGACCAAGTAATCCCCAGCTTTGCCTCACTCCATTGGAGAGCTGAATCAACCTTAATGGGGGGTAAGGTAGACGGTTGGTTGTACAGCCGCTCAATATGCTTCGCAATGGATGCTTCGTGGGTTGCCAAGCGGTTATGTTGAATGAGCTGCAATGGGGGATAGAGCGTAATGATTTGCTGATCAATGAGGATAGGGATGCGCTGAGAAATAAGCGTTGATTGCAGGTCGAGCAGCTTGGCTGTTTCTTGAATCAATTCTGTCTCAATTACCCCTGTATTACCTTCGCCTTCCGCTTGTGAGAGCATATAGTCAATGCCAGCGTCGATACGAAACGGACTATCAACGGTAAGCCCTAAGTTGAGTGCGATTTTATCGGCTGATTTAAACCCAATTCCATCGATGGTATCGATTAAAATGTAGGGATTTTGGGTAATGACGTCTTTCGTTTTGTCGCCGTATTTTTGGTACAAACGCAGGCATTGGGTATTGGTAATGCCGTAAGCTTGTAAGAAAATCATGGTATCTCGGACGGCTTGTTGAGTATCCCATGCTTTTTTAATCATGGTTGCCCGCTTTTTACCGATTCCCGGCACTTCTGTTAAACGTGCTGAGGCTTCATTGAGGACATGAAGCGTTTGGGTGCCAAAATACTCAACGATTTTATTGGCGTATTCCTGACCAATTCCGTGGATAAGTCCACTGCTGAGGTATTGCCGAATGCCATGGACATCAGCCGGCAGGGTAGTTTCAAATGACGTGCACTTGAATTGCTTTCCAAAGGTAGGATGAGTAATCCACGTCCCGCGTACTTTTAGGGTTTCGCCGCATTGTACCCCCGGAAAACTTCCGGTGATGGTAACCAGCCCCTCTTTGTGCGTTAAATCTAAAATGCAAACAGAATACCCATTGGTAGCATTGGTGAATACAATGCGCTTTAAAACACCCGTTAATTGAACTAGTTCGTTTGAGAGTGTAGGGTCATTGTGTGTTTGCTGGGTCACCCGTTAGATTGAATACGGTTTGATGGATTGAACGGTGGCTGTTGTTCCATTCGGTAAGGTAACGGTATCGCCGACCGCTTTATCCAATAAGGCTTGAGCGAATGGGGTTTGATACGACAAAATGTTTTTCTCAGGCTGTCCATCCCAAGCACCTGCAATGGTATAAGTAGTGTTACCGGCTTTGGACTTTAATACAACTTGAGTACCCACGCTAACTTTATCGCTTGAAACATCCTCAGGTTTAATGACGCGGCAGTTGTTAAGCGAACGCTCCAAGGAAACTTTTCTTGCCTGTAGAACGGTTTGATCTTCGCGAGCCATCTTGTATTCTGAGTTTTCACTCAAGTCACCTAACTCGCGCGCTTTAGCAATTGCAACTTTGTTGTTGGGAATATCTTCTTCAACCAACTTCTTGTATTCGGCCTGTAAACGATCCAAGCTCGCTTGAGATACCAACAATTTATCTTCTTTGCGATGGGTATCGCGATCTTTCAACGTGTTTTCTAATTCAGGGAATTTACGGATAAAACGCGTGATAAATGAGCATTTTTTCGCATAACTCAATGATTGATTGGCTAAAATCAATTGCAGTAAGTGATCGGCGATTTCGCTTGAAGGCAAAGTAGACAGAATGGTTTCGACGAAACTTTTATCTTTGTACAATAATTCTGCCAAATCCATATGGCAGTTGCGCTTCTGCAACACACTTTCGTTGTTAATCAATTGAAAGATGTAGGTTAACAACTGATGATTCAATAAAGGCGATAGGATTGATGCGTATTGGTTGTTATGGTTGATCAACCAAATAACAAAGGCTTTCGATAAAGTCCGTTCCTTTAAGTCTTCCTTTAGGGTCTTAATTAATGCTGACAGTGCGTCATTGTGGCTTAAGAACTTAAAGCTAGAATCAATAGAATTTAGGTTCTGCGATTGGGTGCAGAAATTAATTAATGTGTCTTCCCAATCGGAGCGTCCCGATTTAATGGAGGTTAAGAACCGACCCTGTTCTGCTTTGGATAACTCATCCAGTATGTTGAGCAACAATGCATGTTTGTTTTGAACGATTGCTTGTTCATCCGCAGCAGCATTGCTCCCCGATAAATCATTGCGCATCCAGCAGGCTTTTAATTGTTGGACTGGCGATAAAGTTGCTTCCTTAAGCATTTGATTTAAATGCTCAACGACAGGCTGTAAATCAGCAGGAGCTAAGTTTAATTTCATCAACTCAGCGGCCTTAGTTAATTTTTGCTCGAGTGTAGTGCTATCAAAAAACTCCTGAATTAGCTTTTGATCAGTAGCAACAGGAGTTTCGAGTAGCGTGTAATTTGAAGGTGTGTCTTTTGAGCAATCAATACGTGCTTCCGACTTAATCTTCTTTTGTGTTCCATTCCACCAAGTTTTAAACTCATCCGGTGCTAGGAAATTACTGAGTGCCTGCCCCAAGACTTCTTTTACTTTCAAGCTGCTGGCTTGATGGGTTGGAGAGGCTTGTAAAACACGAATAACTAATGCAACAGGATCCTCTTTTACGAGCTTTTTAATGTCTTCTGCGTTTGTGCGGGCTTCAACAACAATGTGCTCTTTGGGTAAAATTGTTAGGATTTTGGCGCAAAATCCGGCATCCATCGACCGAGGTTCTGCTTGGGTTTCAAATTTAATAATGATGCGTCCTTGCTCCGAATCAACACTCTGCACACAGCCAATTCCAAAGCTGTTATGGTAGCAATACGTTCCGGGGTTGAATTGAGTTGAAAATTTATCTGAGTTTTCGTTTACGGAAGTTTGCGTAGCACTATTATATTCACTTTCCATATGCCAACAATTAGACAGTTTATAAAAAAATCGCAAGCCCTAAATTATTCATAGGGAAATTCCCCACAATGCTATTAAAAATGGGGTTAAATTAACGTTTAGCGTTTTTTACAAGCGATTCATCTGGATCAATCCCTTTAAAGTGATAGGTTAAGATGGTATGTAATGCTTCACGTAGTGAAACCTTCGGCTGCCAACCTAACTTTGTTTGCGATTCCTTGATGGATGGAATACGTCTGCTGACGTCTTGGTAACCTGCGCCATAATAGGCTTCTGAGGTTACATTTTCCATTTGAATCGAATCAGCTAATTTGGGATCAAATTCAACCAGCCCTTCTTTAACAATTTGAGCGAGTTCGGCAATCGAATAGTTTTCGTTAGGATTACCAATGTTGAAAATACCATTGTCGGCGCAACCGTTTTCGTTATTAACAATGCGAACCAAGCAATCAATACCATCATCGATGTAGGTGAAGCAACGACGATTGGTTCCGCCATCAACCAACTTAAGCGGTTGGTGATTGAGGGCGTTATGTAAGAATTGCGTTAGAATACGCGAACCGGTGTCGTTGTGGATGTTGTCCAATTTGGCACCGATGAAATTAAAGGGGCGGAAAATGGTATACGACAGCCCTTGTTCATAACCATACGCATAGATAATACGATCCATCAATTGTTTGCAGCAGGAATAAATCCAGCGCTGCTTTTCGATGGGACCTAAAACGCAGCAGGTTGCATGTTCGTCAAACGATGCATCAGGCGCCATACCATACACTTCAGAAGTGGACGGGAAAATAACGCGCTTATGGTATTTTACACACCAACGAATCACCTGCAGATTGGCTTCAAAGTCCAATTCAAATACACTCAGCGGCTTGGTTACATAAACATTTGGGGTTGCAATAGCCACGAGCGGCAAAACAACATCGCATTTGCTTACTAAATACTCAATATCCTCATGGTGAATCATGAGGTTTTTTTCGTAAAAATGTAAACGAGGATGATTAATGCACGGAGCTAGTTTGTGCGTGCTTAAATCAACGGCATAGATTTCATGCTGGGTTTTTGCAAGCAAATGTGCACATAGGGTGCTTCCGATAAATCCATTAGCTCCGAGAATTAAAATGTTTTGTTTCTTTTCCATGGTTATAAATGTTTTCTGGCGGAAGGAGAGGGATTCGAACCCTCGAAACCTTTCAGTTTAATGGTTTTCAAGACCACCGCGTTCGACCGCTCCGCCATCCTTCCTATAATAAATTTTGTTGATACAAGATGCTTTTTTAGCCCGCCTCCGAGATTAGTTGGGATTTGCAGGGTTCATTCGTTTATGATTGACCCGTTCCTCTTCTTGACGTAAACGTGCTTCTTCAATTTGTAAGCGCTTTTGTTCTAACAATAAGCGTTGTTTTTCGTTATCAACCGCGAGGCTTTCCTTTTCAAGCTGCTTTTTCCTTAAATCGGAGCGCGCTTGATCAATGTCATCTTGGTTCTTACGACGAACTTCATTGCGGATTTGTTCGCTGTTGTCGTAATTAGCGTTTGATTTATGTGAAGTTTCTCCTTGGGGATGTGAATGCTCGTGCGCAACAGCTCCCAAAATAGTACCACCGAGAGCACCAATAGCTGCTCCTGCTAACGTTCCCCCAGTATGGCCATCAATCATTTGACCTGCAGCTGCTCCCGCTAAAGCACCCGCTCCAGCACCTGTTGCAGCATATTCCCCTCTGGTTTCAGGACCACTGCAACCACAAAGCAATAATAAACATATTGGCAAACAAAGTAATTGTTTCATGCTCCCCATCGTGATGGAAAGCGATGACGTTGTCAATTTAATATTGAATGGCGTATTGACGGTAAGGATCGATGAAGAATAGCTTTTTTTCGATTGGGTCAATATCTTTCCATACTAACTGCAGTTTTTCGTCGACCATTTCGTTGAGGCGAAAAACCCGCCCATTAATTTCTATGGTGCTATTAAAATTATTGTAGGTTACATGGAAAATTTGATTCGACAGCCATTGTTGCACTTCCTGAGTATTGCGTTTGCTAAATGGACGTTTGTTAGCGGCGACCGCATTGGGACGTTCGTCTTGGAATAAGGGAGAGTTGCGTTTGGAGTATTCCTCTCCTGTTTGCAGCTCAATGAAATTTTCCTCATGGGTATCGAGATGGTCGCGGATAATATCGTTCCGTAGGTCTATCAAATGGTTGGTTTGATAGGGCATATCGAGCAATTGCAAGAATACGGGAACATCCTTTTTGAGGACAGGATGTATGGGCTTCTTTTGCGCAACGTGTTGGATAGGAATAGGGGACTGATGGGGGTTGTTGAAACTAAAAATGCAGATAATACCGAATAATAATACGGTGATTAAGGCTATTTGCGGGTAGATTTTTTGTTGAGATTTCCAGAGCCCCATGTCATCCATAGGAGGTTTTGAATCTTGCTTGGGATTGCAGTGGCGGTCGTGGTATTCTTTTTGATTGGAAACCATAGTTAAAGTATATAACTTTAGTGATAAATTTGCAAAATAGTCTGTTTAATCATGCGAAGATTAGTGATAAAACCGTTTTGGATTGTATTGGTGGTTGTGGGGGTGATGCTCTTGGTCTTTGTATCCAAATACCGTCATGCTTATCGCCAATATGAGGTAGCGGTCGCTAGGAATGTTCAATTGCAGGAGCTTATTAAGCGGTATCAGATGCAGGTAGAGCGCAAAAAGTATTTCATCTATAAATGGCAAACGGATAAGCATTTTAGGGATCAGTTGGCGCATGAACAGGGCGGGTATATTAATGAAGGAGAATGGATCATTTATTTCGTCCGTGGGGATAAACAATAGTTCCATGGATGTTGGTATTAACGGCGGTCACAGGATAAAGCGTATACTTGGGAAATGAAGGAAGCAGAAAAAACAGTGCGTATTTTGGTGATAAAACCCTCTTCGTTGGGCGATATCATTCAGATGCTTCAAGTGATGGAGGGCGGGTTTTATGCGGCTCAAAACCAAGGAGTTCGTTGGGAAATCCACTGGGTGGTTCGGGATTGCTTTGCGGATTTGTTGCGTTTGAGCCCCGTTATATCCAAATTGCTTTTGTTTGAGCGCTCCGGAGGATTGTGTGCGTTTTGCCGTTTGATGCAGGAAATTCGTTCGGAGTTCTATGATTGGGTTGTGGATGGACAAGGATTGCTGCGGTCAGGATTAATGACCGGTTTTGCGCGCGCTAATCATAAAATTGGTCGTCGGGATGCCCGTGAAGGATCGCGTTTCTTTTATCAACAAACCTATGCGCCTAAAACCCCTCGTCCGCACGCATTGGAGCGTTTACAGGCATTATTAACCCCATTGGAGGTTAACAGCAGCCCAGCGCGACCTTTGACTTTGTGCTTACCCCCTTGGCATTTCAACTTTGATAAAGGGGCAATCTTGCTGTTTCCGAATAGTCGGGGTCCTAAGAAAGAATGGCCGTTTTTTCGCGAATTAACGGCTTTATTGCTAGAAAAAACGCCTTATACATGCGTATGGGTTGGGCAAAAACCAATAGGGGAGGGTTTGAATCATCCGCGCTTTGTTAATTTGATTGGAAAAACCTCGTTGTCCGACCTGCCGTTGTTGATTCAATCGGCACGCTGCGTGGTTGCCAATGATAGTGCGCCTATCCATTTGGCGGCTGCTTTAAAAAGACCATTGGTGGGAATTTATGGGCCTACGGATGGAGCTCTATACGGCCCCTATCCGACCAAGGAGCATTGTGTTTTGCAAGCTCCTAGTGGGAATTTGACGCAATTAACGCCGCAAGTGGTTGAGCATGCGGTGATGCAGCAGCTTCAATAAGCGGGTTGTTTACGTTTCGAACGAGCCATGCGAGCGCGTTGACGTAATTTACGCAACAATTGCAGTTCTAGGTCATCAATGGCTCGATATAAATCATCAGAGTCAGTTGTAACAATCAAATTGGGTCCGGGGAGTTCCACAATGCCTTGAGCCATGAACGTTTTATGGTCTAATTTATTGCTGTCTTGCGTTAATTCGACGCGAATTTGTACAATGCGCGTATTGTGTTGGAATAATTTAGCCATTTTTTCATGCACGATATTGTGAATTGCTTCAGTTAAATCGAGATGAATGCCTGTAATGATAATAGGTAATTGATTCATTAACACTATAATAAGCAAGAAGGATGCCGGTGTGGGTAAATAGGCTAAAATTTTTACTTTATAGGGCGTGCATCATTAATTTTTAAAATAATTTTTTTAGAAAAGACTTGACGTGTGGGTAAAAATCTTTGAAGCTCAGTGCTATTGAAGCTTTTACGGTTGAACATGCCCTTGTAGCTCAGTTGGTAGAGCACATCCTTGGTAAGGATGAGGTCGGCGGTTCAAGTCCGCTCGGGGGCTCCATAACGCAGATGTATATATAAAAAAGTTTAAATTACTATGGAAAGAAAACCGCACGTAAATATTGGAACCATTGGTCACGTTGACCATGGTAAATCAACCCTTACAACGGCTATACTGAAAGTGCAGGCCGATGATGGATTAGCGCAGTTTAAGTCTTATGCGGATATTACAAAAGGTGGAACGGTGCGCGATAGCAACAAAACCGTTACTATTGCCGTTTCGCACGTAGAGTATGAAACCGCAACCCGTAATTACGCTCATATTGACTGCCCAGGACACGCGGATTATGTCAAAAACATGATTACCGGTGCTGCTCAGATGGATGGTGCTATTTTGGTAGTAAGCGCCAGCGATGGTCCAATGCCCCAAACCCGTGAGCACATCTTGTTAGCTCGTCAGGTTGGAATTCCTGCTATGGTTGTGTTCATTAACAAAGCTGATTTGGTCAACGATGCAGATATGTTAGCGTTGGTCGAAGAGGAAGTTAAAGAACTATTAACTAAGTATGGTTATGAGGGAGATAAAACTCCGTTTGTTCGTGGATCTGCGTTAGGTGCTCTTGAAGGAAAACCAGAATGGGTAAAATCCATTAAGGACTTGTTGGCTGCCGTTGATGCTCATATTCCACAACCAGCTTATGAATTAGATAAGCCTTTCTTAATGTCTATCGAAGACGTGTTTAGCATCAGTGGACGTGGTACCGTAGTAACAGGACGTATCGAAAGAGGTACTGTTAAGGTCAATGATCCTGTAGAACTAGTTGGCTTACGCGATACACAAGCAACGGTTGTTACCGGAGTTGAAGCATTCAAAAAAGCTTTGGATGAAGGTCGTGCTGGTGATAACGTAGGACTTCTGTTGCGTGGTATTGAAAAGAACGCAGTAGAACGTGGTCAAGTGGTTGCTAAACCAAAATCCATTACTCCTCACAAGAAGGGTAAGGCTCAAATCTATGTATTGACCAAAGAAGAAGGTGGACGTCATACTCCGTTCGTTCCTGGTTATCGTCCTCAGGGATATTTCGGTACCGCTGATGTTACTATGACCATTCAGTTTGATAGCGAAATGATTATGCCTGGCGATAACGCGGATATTTCTTTCGAATTGGTCAATCCGATTGCTATGGAAAAAGGTCGTCGTTTTGCTATTCGTGAAGGTGGCCGTACCGTAGGAGCTGGAACCATTACTGAGATTATTGAGTAAGGTTTGTAGTTACTTTTTGCAAGTAGGGGAATAGCGCAATTGGTAGAGTAGCGGTCTCCAAAACCGTCGGTTGGGGGTTCGAGTCCCTCTTCCCCTGCCAAAAAACTAAATGCATGAAGTTTAAAATTCATACGTTTTGCAGAGAGATGGTTGAGGAGTTGAAAAAGACTTCTTGGCCAAATAAGGTTGACCTTTGGCGCTCTACTGTAAAGGTATTGATTGCAATTGTTTTGTTAGGTTTATTTGTTAGTGCGGTAGATTTATCTTTATTTCATGTGGTGGATCTGCTGATGTGTTGTGTAAATCGCTAATTATGGTTACTCAAACCCCTTTTCAGTGGTACGCTTTACAAACAAATTCCAATTGTGAATTCAAGGTAAAGCAGAATCTGGAAGAGCGCATCAAAGAAAGTGCATATAAAGATTGCATAAAAGAAGTTTTGGTTCCGACCAAAACAGTTACCGAGGTTAAGAACGGAAAGAAATCCAACCGTATTCAGAAGTTTTACCCGCGGTATGCCTTTATTTGCATGAAATTGCGGGATGAGGCGGGTAATATCAGTCAGGATTTAATTTCGATTATTCGGGGAATTCCCGGAGCTCGTGGTTTTATCGAAAAAGATGGTTGTCCCGTTGTTATTTCACAAGCTGAAATTGATAACATTCAAGGTGAAGTTAAAAACTGTGAAGGAAAACGCAATTTAAAGGTTGCCTACGAAGTAAATGAGACGGTAACCATTATGGATGGTCCTTTTTCAGGCATGACTGGGGTGATTCATGAAATTGATTTGAAAAAAAGTCGTTTGTGTGTTTTCGTGAGTATGTTCGGCCGTTCTACACCGGTTGATTTGGAATGTTGGCAAGTACAAAAAGTACGTTCGTAAGGATAGATTAATATGGCTAAAAAAGTTGTTGGTGAAATTCGTTTACAATTGCCTGCAGGTGCGGCTAATCCGGCTCCTCCAGTTGGCCCTGCTTTGGGTGCGAAAGGAGTTGCGATTATGGACTTCTGTAAGGAGTTCAATGCACGTACAAAAAATCAGGCTGGAATGGTTATTCCGGTAGTGATTACCGTTTATGCAGATCGCTCGTTTTCTTTTATAACCAAGACCCCTCCTGCATCAGTATTGTTGCTTAAGGCAGCTAATGTTCAAAAAGGATCGGGAGAGCCCAATCGTAATAAGGTTGCGACTGTTACAGTAGCCCAGTTGAAGGAAATCGCAAAAACCAAAATGGCTGATTTAAATACAACGGATGTTGATCAAGCCGCAAGGATGATTGCAGGTACAGCCCGCAGCATGGGAATTCAGGTACAAAATTAGTTTTTTAGAGAAGTATTATGAGTAAACGTTATCGTTCGGCTTGTGAAAAAGTAGATTCCGACAAAGCGTTGGAGTTGAAGGAAGCATTAGGTTTGTTGCTATCCTTGCCGAGTGCCAAATTTGATGAGACGGTTGAATTAACGTTACAGTTAACACCGGATCCTAAAGACGCCAATACAGTAACTCGCGGTGTAGTTCAATTGCCTAATGGTAATGGAAAGACAGTACGCGTCATTGCTTTTACTGAAAATGCTGCTGAAGCTAAGAAGGCGGGTGCAAAAGAAGCTGGATTAGCGGATCTTATTGAAAAAGTTCAAGGTGGCTGGTTAGATTTTGATGTAGCGGTAGCTACGGTGGAAGCCATGAAGGACGTAAAAGTTTTAGCCCGTGTGTTAGGACCTAAGGGATTGATGCCAAGTCCTAAAGCTGGAACGGTAACGGATAATGATAAACTTGCTGATTGTATCCAAGCGCTACAAAAAGGTCGCGTTGAATTTAAGAGCGACAAAACTTCTCATATCCAATTGGGTGTTGGAAAACGTTCTTTTGGAGTTGACAAGTTGGTAGCAAACATTGAGGCTATTTTGGAAGCAATTAAGCGGGCAAAACCGGCTAGTATTAGTGGAAAATTTATTTTAGGAGGATTTCTTTCTTCTACCATGAGTCCTAGTATTCGGTTAAATAGTTCGTTATTTGCTTAATAAATTGGTAAGGAAGTTAGGATAGATTGTCATGAGACCGGAAAAAACACTGTTACTAAATGAAATTACCGATAACGTTAAATCGTCTCCATTTTTGTATTTGGTCGATTTTAACCGCTTAACGGTTAAGGAAACGGCGGAATTACGCGGTGCTTTATCACGCGAAGGAGCTCAGTTCCATGTTATTCAAAATACGTTTTTGAAGAAGCTGGGCGAAGTCCTAGAATGGCCTGCAATGGATGCCCAATGGTTAAAGGGTCAGACGGGTGTTGTATTTGGTGGCGAAAATCCATCAGGGGTTGCTAAAGTCTTGGTACAATTTGCCAAAGACCGTGAAAAGTTAGCGACCAAAGGTGGTTTGGTTGACGGAAAGCTGTATGACGTTAGTGCGATTAAGGTACTATCGAACTTGCCCGATTTGCCAACCTTGCGTGCTACACTTTTGTCGTTGTTTACAACAACCCAACGCAAATTCTTGTATGTGTCTCAGGGTGCACAGCGTGGGCTTTTGAATGTGTTAAAAGCAAAAAATGGTTAACAATTTTTTAGATCAAACTAGGGAGATTAGCTCTTTAAATGGTTGTCTGTCTAGATAACCGCTAGTTTGGCTAGGAGGAAATATGAGTACAATAACATTAGAACAGGTTATAGACTTCTTAAGCTCAATGACAGTCATGGAATTAAATGACTTAGTTAAGCAGTTAGAAGAAAAATGGGGAGTCAGTGCAGCTGCTCCTGTTGCAGTTGCGAGCGCACCAGCCGGTGGAGCAGCAGCCCCAGCAGCAGAAGAAAAGAGCGAATTTAATATTATGTTAAAAGCTGCTCCTGCTGATAAGAAGATTGCTGTTATTAAAGCAGTTCGTGCAATCACCAATCTTGGTTTAGCAGAGGCTAAAGCCTTGGTAGATGGAGCACCAAAGATGGTTAAAGAAGGTGTCAGCAAGGAAGATGCAGAAAAGTTCAAGAAAGAACTAGAAGCAGCTGGCGCAACCGTTGAACTGCAATAAGTTTGATGGTTTTTTCTGGGCTCTATAAAAAAGTAGAGCCCTATTTTTAAATAATGGATGTTGGAATAAGAGTGGGTATCGATTTATATGTCGGAAGAGCGTATTGATGTTAAAAAAATAAAAGAAGTTATACATCCGAGCGATTTGTTGAGTTTATCTATCAATTCGTATTCAGAATTTCTGCAGTTAGATAAAGAACCGAATAAGCGAAAAAATGTAGGATTAGAGTATGTTTTTCGCAGCTTTTTCCCTGTAGAAAATTACAATCGTACGTTAGAGTACCATTCTTACCGCATCGTTCCCCAGAAGAAATCTTATTGTGATTGTATTCGAGATGGGGATACGTATGCGGCTTCTCTTTATTTAACGTTATCGTTAAAATCGGAGGATTCCGTTCAAAAAAGCGAAGTGTATATGGGTGAAATTCCACTCATGACACCGCGTGCTTCTTTTGTTGTAAATGGCGTTGAACGTACCGTCGTTAATCAGTTACATCGTTCTCCTGGAATTGTTTTTGAAGAACGGTTTTATTCTTTCGGTAAACGTTTACCCTTGTCCCGTATTATTCCTGACCGCGGAGTTTGGTTGGAGATTGAATTCGACCAAAATGATTTATTAGGAGTTACCTTTGATACCCATCGGCGTCGCAGCCCCATTTTAGTAACTACCTTGTTGCGTGCTTGGGGATATGAGACAGATGAGTCTATTTTAAAGCTGTTTTATGAACCGCGCATGTTGTCGGTTGCTAGTTTGCTCAAGCAATCGCAATTAACCAATTTGGTATTGGCGGAAGATGTGTTGGATGTAAAACAAGGTCGGGTTTTAGCTGGCAAGTATGAAATTTTATCCAAATTGCTTTTGCAAAATTTTGTAGAAGCTAAGATAGAGAAAATCAAAGTTATTGATTGCGGGGTTGATGGCGGAATTATCGTTCGTTGCTTAAAGAACGACCTGTTAACGAGCGCTGAGGATGCTGCTTATGCGATCCTTTCAATCGTACGCCCAGGGCAATCGATTGTTCGGAAAAATGCGCTCGCAAGCTTCCGTTATTTGTTTGCTCCTGAAAATTACGATTTGTTGGAAGCCGGTCGTTATGTCATTAACGAAAAATTAGGTTTAAAAGACGAGCAACGTACGTTACAACCATCGGATTTGGTAGCTGCGATACGTTATCTTTATAATTTACGTAAAGGCGAAGGGGTGATTGATGATATCGATTGCCTAAGTAATCGCCGTGTTCGTTTGGTTGGTGAATTGATTGGCCGTCAATGCCGATTGGGTTTAGAGCGTTTACGCCATACTTTGAAGGAACGTATGGTGTCCTACAGCCAATTTAATAATTCTTTGCAGACCTTGATGAATACCAAGGTTATGGCGGCTGCAATCAACGAATTTTTCGCGCGTAATCAGCTGTCGCAGATTATTGACCAAATTAATCCTTTGTCTGAAATCTCCCGTAAGCGTCGTTTATCTGCTGTAGGACCGGGGGGATTGAATCGAGAACGGGCTGGTTTGGGTGTGCGTGACGTTCAAACGTCTCACTATGGCCGTATTTGTCCGGTAGAAACCTCTGAAGGTGCGAATATCGGTTTGATCAATTCGTTAACGACCTATGCGCGTATTAATCCCTTAGGATTTATTGAAACTCCTTATCGCGTGGTTAAGAAAGGGGTACCAACCGACACAGTTCATTATTTAACGGCTGACCAAGAAAAGCATGAGATTGTTGCGCAGGCGAATGCTCCTGTTGATAGCAAAGGCAAGTTGATTGGTCCCGTATTGTCTCGCAAACATTTTGATGTGTATGAGGCCGATCCGCAAGAAGTGACCTACATGGATGTTTCGCCAAAACAGGTTGTGTCGGTGGCGGCTGCATTGATTCCATTCTTGGAGCACGATGATGGAAGCCGTGCGTTGATGGGAGCTAACATGCAACGTCAAGCGGTACCTTTGTTGTGCCCGAAAGCTCCTTTAGTAGGAACTGGGGTCGAAAGCTTGGTAGCTAAAGATTCACGTTCGGTGATTATTGCGGAAAGCGATGGAAAAATAGCAGCGGTTGATGGCGGTTGGATTGTTGTAACCCCAGATGGTAAGTTACCTGCCAAAAGTCAGACATTAACCACCGATCCTAAGAAGGGCATTTACGTTTATCATTTGAACAAGTTTATGCGGTCTAATGCCTCTACGTGCATTAACCAACGACCGATTGTCCATTTGGGTGAGAAAGTGACCAAAGGACAAATTTTGTCTGATGGTATGTCAATGGATCATGGCGAATTAGCGTTGGGCTCGGACGTTATGGTCGCATATATGCCGTGGTATGGGTATAATTTCGAAGATGCTATTATCTTGAGTGACCGCATCGTTAAAGAAGATGTATTTACGTCGATTCATATTGAAGAATATGAGACGCTCGCAAATGACACAAAACTTGGACCCGAAGAGATTACGCGCGATATTCCGAATGTAAGCGAGGAAGCGTTAAGTCGTTTGGATCGCAACGGTATCATCTGTATTGGTTCTGAGGTGCGCCCAGGAGATATTTTAGTTGGTAAAATTACGCCGAAAGGGGAGACGGAATTGTCCCCTGAAGAGAAGCTTTTACGTACCATTTTCGGTGAAAAAGCTGCCGATGTTAAGGATTCTTCCATGATGGCGCCTCCGGGGTGCACTGGAATTGTTATGGAAGTGCGCGTTAGCCGCGGAGATAACGTCAATCCAAAGGAAGAAGTTACTGAAAAGGATTTGGATCGTAAACGCAAGAAAATCGATGCTCAATACGCCTTGGATGTAGCCTCGGCTCGCGATGACTTAACAGAAGCATTATCGAACATATTCTTAGGAGAAAAAATTTCCTTGAATATTGTGGATGCTGACAGTGGAGATTTCATCGTTAAAGCTAATAAGAAAATTACCAAAACCGCGCTGCGTTCTTTAGCGGCCAACAAAGATCATTTGTCCATTGAGGATTCGCCGGTTAAGGAAAAATTAGACGAAATTTTAACCTCGTTTAATGCTAAATTTGACGAGTTAAGGTCGGAATATGAAGGCAAAATAAAGCACCTAGAAGATACCGGTTCCGAAGAAGGTCCCATTAAGAAAGTTACTGTATTGATCGCCGTTAAACGCAAGATACAGGTAGGGGATAAAATGGCCGGTCGACACGGAAATAAAGGTGTTGTTTCGCGTATCGTTCCTCAACAGGATATGCCGTTCTTGGCCAATGGTAAACCCGTAGATATTATTTTAAATCCGTTGGGTGTACCAAGCCGAATGAACGTAGGTCAGATTTTGGAATGTCACTTGGGATGGGCTTGTAAAGCGTTAGGAATTCGTATTACGACGCCTGTTTTTGATGGTGCTTCAGAGAAATCCATAAAAGAGTTCTTAAAGAAGGCGAAGTTGCCGGAGAGCGGTAAAGTAACCCTGTATGATGGTTATACCGGTGATCCATTCTATCAACAAGTTACGGTGGGTTATACGCACATGTTGAAGTTGAATCACTTGGTTGCTAACAAGGTTCACGCTCGTGCGGTTGGTCCTTATAGCTTGATCACCCAACAGCCCTTAGGAGGTAAGGCGCAATTCGGAGGTCAGCGATTTGGAGAAATGGAAGTCTGGGCTCTAGAAGCTTATGGAGCGGCTTATTTACTGAAAGAAATGATTACGGTTAAATCGGACGACGTTCAAGGACGCGTACAATTTTACGAGTCTATTGTTAAGGGTAAGCATTCATTGCATGCAAACCTGCCGCAATCGTTCTTGGTATTATTGAATGAAATGCGAGGTTTGGCATTCGATGTTCGTTTGATTTCGCCTCAACAAGAAGCAACAAGTTTTAATAAGGAGTGATGGGATGTCAGAAGCTGATAACGAGGAGATACGGGGGGTTCTAGGTTTTGAAGAAGAACCAGCGTTTAACGAAATTGGTATTAAAATTGCATCGCCTGATGTAATTCGCCAATGGTCGCATGGGGAAGTTCGAAGCCCAGAAACCATTAACTATCGTACGTATAAGCCTGAACCGGATGGCTTGTTTTGCCAAAAGGTATTCGGTCCTGTCGTTGATTATGAGTGCGCCTGCGGAAAGTATAAACGCATTAAGTACAAAGGTGTGTTCTGCGACCGATGCGGGGTTGAGGTAACTCAGGCATCGGTTCGTCGTGAACGCATGGGGCATATTGAGCTTACCGCTCCTGTTGTTCATATTTTGTTCTTCAAAGCTATCGGTGCATTGTTAGAGCTACCCTTGAAGGATGTTGAACGGATTGCTTATTACGAAAGCTATGTGGTAACCGATCCGGGGGTAACTCCTTTGAAGAAAAAGCAGATTTTGTCCGAGCAGGAATTGAATGATGCCCGTAACGAACATGGTTTTGATTCATTTGTTGCTGATATCGGTGGATCCGCTATTAAAACGCTTTTAAAAGACCTAAATCTAGAACAAGAGATTGAAGCTGTTCGCATGAGCATGGCGAATAGTAATTCGCAGCAGGTTCGTAGAAAGTTAGCGAATCGTTTAATGCTGTTGAATAATTTCGCCAATTCTAAAATCTCTCCGGATTGGATGGTGCTCGATGTACTTCCGGTTATACCGCCTGATTTACGTCCATTGGTACCATTAGAAGGTGGGCGCTTTGCAACCAGCGACTTAAATGATCTTTATCGCCGCGTTATTAACCGTAATAACCGTTTAAAGGGTCTGTTAAGCTTAAAAACCCCGAATATCATTATTTACAACGAAAAGCGTATGTTGCAGGAGGCCGTTGATGCGTTGTTCGCCAACGGTAGCTGTGGTACGCGTCCAGCAGTCAATTCAACCAAACGTCCCTTGAAGTCGTTAACCGATATGTTAAAGGGTAAGAATGGTCGTTTTCGTCAAAACCTATTGGGTAAGCGTGTTGACTACAGTGGACGTTCCGTAATCGTTGTCGGACCGGAGCTCAAGATTAATCAATGCGGATTGCCTAAGAAAATGGCGTTGGTTTTGTTCGAACCATTTGTAATTTGTCGTCTGAAAGAGCTTGGGTTTGCCAGTACGGTTCGTGTTGCTCGCAAAATGATCAAAAATGAGCAGCCTGAGGTATGGGATATTTTAGCAGAAGTGGTGCGCGAGCATCCTATTTTGTTAAACCGTGCTCCAACTTTGCACCGTTTGTCTGTTCAGGCTTTTGAACCGCTTTTGATTGAAAGTGATGCGATTCAGTTGCATCCGTTAGTGTGCGGAGGTTTTAATGCAGACTTCGATGGAGACCAGATGGGTGTACACGTACCGTTATCCACAGAAGCGGTATTGGAAGCGCGTTTGTTGATGCTATCCACCAATAACATCTTTTCGCCCGCCAATGGTAAACCGATTTTGATGCCTTCTCAGGACGTTGTTTTAGGAAATTATGTATTAACGGCTGCGCCTATTGATAAGCCTGCTGCTGATAAGGTGGTTCCATTGGTGAATGATCTTTCTGAAGCAAAACGCTTAGAAATGTGCCGCATATTGACTTTGCATGATTGGGTAGATATCCCCAATCCGGATTATCAGAAAGAAACTCCATTTGGGGTATCGTCCGAGAAATACATCCGTACAACCATTGGGCGTATCATTTTCAATGAAATTTGGCCGAAAGGCATGGGTTTCATTAATGACGTGGTCAATAAGGATAAACTTTCCAAGTTGATTAATGAAAGCTATCGGTTTACGGATGCACAAAGTTCTGTTAAGCATTTGGATGCGTTAAAGAAGTTAGGATTTACCATGGCAACCCGCATGGGTGTGTCTATTGGTATCGATGATATGGCAATTTCTGATAAAAAAGCGGCCATTATCGAGGAAAATCTGGAGAAAATTAAAACGATCCAATCGCAATTTGAACGCGGAATTATTACCGATAAAGAGCGTTATAGTAGGGTGATTTCTGTTTGGTCAGAAGCAACTGATGCGGTCGCAAGTGTTGTGTTTAAAAACCTTGAAAAACATCAGGATGGTGCCTTGAATCCTTTGTTTGTTATGATGGATTCTGGAGCTCGTGGTAATAAGCAACAGGTACGTCAGCTATGCGGAATGCGTGGTTTGATGGCTAAACCTTCCGGAGAAATTATTGAATATCCTATTTTGTCCTCCTTCCGTGAAGGGTTGAATCCGCTGGAATACTTTACGTCAGCGCACGGTGCTCGTAAGGGTATGGCAGATACCGCTTTGCGTACAGCAGATGCAGGATACTTAACCCGTAAGCTTATTGATGTTGCCATGAACTGCATCGTTAATAAGACAAGCGACACTGTTGATTACAGTAAGGGAGTTACCAAGGAAGCGATTTATAACGGTGATGAGGAAATGGTATCCTTGGCTGAGCGTATTATCGGCCGTTATGCTTGCGATAACATTGCCGATCCGAATGATCCAAAGCGTGTTATTATTCATCAAGGGGATAAGATTACCGAATCCCAGGCTAAGGAAATTACATCCTTGGGTATTGATAAGGTTAAGATTGTATCGCCTTTAACTCACATGGATCATTACGCTATTCCGCCTGAGGCTTATGGAGACGATTTGTCTACCCATGATTTGGTTGCGGAAGGTGTACCTGTGGGCATTATTGCTGCACAATCCATCGGTGAACCAGGTACGCAGTTAACGTTGTGGACCTTCCACTCCGGTGGTGTCGCAAGCCATGCTACCAATTCGGAATATCGTACGAAATGTGCTGGGCGTGTAAAGTACGAGGATGTTCGTTGCATCCGTACCCAAAACACTTCGGTGGCGATTAACAAAACCGGTATTATCCATATCTTATCGGATAAGGGCGCAAAGCTCGAAACGTTCCATGTACAGACTGGTTCTGTGTTGATGGTCGCCGATGGCGATATGGTTAAGGACGGAGACGTATTGGTCATGTGGGACGCAAACCATATCCCGATTTTGGCTGATCAAGCCGGTATTGTACGTTACAAAGACCTTTATAAAGGAATTACCTTCTCTTATGGGAAGGAAGGGGAAAATGCTCGAGTGATTATTGAGCACCCTGATGATTTGAATCCTTCGATTGAGATCGTAGATAAACAGGGTACCTTGTTGGGCAATTATCCTATTCCGGTCGGTAGCCAGTTGATGGTTAACGATGGCGATCGGTTGGTATTAGGGGCGTTCATTGCTAAAACCCCACGTTTATCCATCAAAACTCAGGATATTACCGGTGGTTTGCCTCGTATTACGGAACTCTTTGAAATACGTACGCCTGAAAATGCAGCCATTATGGCGCGTTCGGAAGGTATGGTATCGTTCGATGGGGTAGTGCGTAACAAAAAACGTTTGTTGATTACGAATCCAACGACTCAAGCGGTTGAAACGCATTTGATTCCTTACAGCAAACAGCTCTTTGTTCAAGAAGGCGACTTTGTTGAAAAAGGACAATGTTTAACCGATGGCGCTATTGATCCTCATGAAATGTTATCCATTTTGGGAGTTCAGGCGACGCAAGAATACTTGTTGAACGAAATTCAAAAGGTGTACCACTTACAGGGCGTAAGCATTAATGATAAACATTTGGAGATTGTTATCGCCTTTATGTTTAGCAAGGTATGCATTACGGATGTAGGAGATACAGAATTCTTATTGGGAGATTTGGTTGAACGTTGCGCGTTTGACGAAACCAATGCCTCTATTATCCAAATGGGAGGTAATCCTGCTAAGAGTGAACCGGTTCTGTTGGGTATTACCAAGAGCGCTCTTAATAATGAAGGCTTTATATCAGCTGCTTCGTTCCAAGAAACTACGCGTATCTTAACCGAAGCTGCTATTATGAGCCGCCGTGATAATTTGAGCGGCTTTAAAGAGAACGTTATTACAGGTAATTTGATTCCTGCAGGAACAGGTTTAAACAAGTACCGTTCTATGCGAATTCATGAAATTCCTGATGCGGTTGCAGCAGAAGCGTAAAAAATGAAAGGTATTTTTCAAAAAAGACTTGCAATCCAGTTTTGTGCCTATTAGAAAGTTTAATTATTAAAAATTAAGATGCCTACAATTTCTCAAATAGTAAAAGGAATACGTACCAAGACACGTGTTAAATCTTCGGCTCCTTTGTTAAGAGGAAATCCGTTTAGACGTGGTGTATGTATTCAGGTTATGACCCGTACGCCTAAAAAACCTAATTCGGCTGTACGTAAGGTAGCGAAGGTTCGGTTAACCAATGGATATGAGTTGATTGCTTATATTCCAGATGAAGGCCATAATCTTCAAGAGCATAGCATTGTTTTAGTTCGTGGAGGAGCAGTTCCAGATCTTCCCGGTGTTCGATATCATATAGTGCGTGGTACGTTAGATACTCAAGGTGTTGAGAAACGTAGACGCAGTCGGTCGAAATATGGAGTTCCTCGTCCTAAAGGTAAATAATTAAGTATGTCACGTCGTAGAAGAGCAGTACGGAAGCCTGTTAGCGGTGATCCTCGTTATAACAATGTATTGATTGAGCAATTGACCAATCGTGTGATGCGTTGTGGTAAAAAATCATTGGCGCGTCGTATCGTATACGGTGCTATTGATCAGGTTTGTAAAAAATTGAATAAGGAAGACCCAGCTGAGATTTTCTCAACCGCTTTGGACAATGTTCGTCCAAAATTAGAAGTTAAAAACCGTCGTGTTGGTGGAGCCAATTATCAGATGCCGGTTGAAATTCCTTATGCCCGTCAGGTTGGATTAGCATTTCGCTGGATTATTTCGGCGGCCAATAAGCGTTCAGGTCGTATGATTGAAGGCTTAGCGGACGAATTAGTTGATGCTTACAACAACGTCGGTGAAGTAGTTAAGAAACGCGATGAAATGCATCGAATTGCACAGTCAAATCGCGCGTTTGCATTTTTTAAATAATTTAAGAATATCCCTATGGATTTAGATCCCAGCGCTAATAATTCTGCTTCGGCAGGGAATAAGAGTAGTTCTAAGCGGAAAACCCCTATTCAGCACGTACGTAATATAGGTATTGCGGCTCATATTGATGCTGGAAAAACAACTACCACAGAACGTATTTTGTTTTATTCGGGTGTGGTTCATAAGGTTGGTGAGGTGCATGAAGGTGCAGCTACAACCGACTGGATGGAACAGGAACGTGAACGCGGTATTACCATTACGTCAGCCGCTATTAGCTGTAATTGGACCAACAAAGGTGGTTTGTTCGCAAATTTGCCCCATACGATTAATATTATCGATACACCAGGGCACGTAGATTTTACAGCTGAAGTAGAACGTTCTTTACGTGTATTGGATGGCGCCGTTGCTGTATTTTGTGGAGTTGCCGGTGTACAGCCGCAATCCGAAACTGTTTGGCGTCAAATGGATAAGTACAATATTCCGCGTATTGTTTACATCAACAAGATGGATCGTACGGGAGCTGATTATTTGGCAGCTTTAGAGAGTATTCGTACCCGCTTGGGCGCAAATGTACATCCTTTGTTTTTAAATATCGGCAGTGAAGAGCAATTCAGCGGTTTGATCGATTTGATCGAAGAAAAAGCTTATATTTACAAAGATGCTCAAGGTATGACCTTTGAAGTGACCGAAATTCCTGCTGAAATGAAGGAAACGGCTGAGCATTATCGTACAGAATTGATTGAAGCCCTGAGTGATGTAAGTGATAAAATTGCAGAACTGTATTTAGAGGGTAAACCGATTGAAGCGAATGATTTAAGAGCAGCAGTTCGTGAAGGAACGTTAAAATCTAGCTTTATTGGCGCGATTCCTGGAAGTTCGTTTAAGAACAAAGGAATTCAGATGGTTTTGGATTCTATCGTTGATTATTTGCCAAGTCCAGCTGATTTGCCAGCGATTGAAACCGAACAGGATGGGGAGAAAGTTAGCATTACTGCTGATGATTCCCATGAACCGGTTGGGTTGGTGTTCAAATTGATGACCGATCCTTACATCGGTAAATTGGTGTTCTTTAGGGTGTATTCCGGTACAATTTCAAAGGGTATGGTGTTGCGTAATCCGCGTACCCGTAAGACCGAGCGCGTTAGCCGGTTGGTCTTGATGAAAGCAAATGATCGTATCGATATCGAAGCAGCTCATGCTGGAGATATTTGCGCCCTCATTGGTCCACGCAACGCGGTAACAGGAGATACGTTCTGTGGCGAATCGATGGATGTAAGTTTGGAGCCGCCGACATTCCCAGAACCCGTTATCAGTATGTCGATTGAGCCTAAGTCCAAAGCTGATCAAGAAAAGCTGTCTAAGGGACTACAGGCATTGTCTGAAGAAGATCCTACGTTCCGTGTTACATCCGATCAGGAAACAGGACAAACCTTGATTTCCGGAATGGGTGAATTGCACTTGGATATTATTCGCGACCGTTTGATTCGTGAATTTAAAGTTGAAGCTGATGTAGGACGTCCCCAAATTGCTTATCGTGAAACGATTACGACGGCATCTGAAGGAGAAGGAAAGTTCATCCGTCAGACGGGAGGTCATGGTCAGTATGGTCATGCGATTATTAAGATGGAACCTGCAGAACGTGGTTCTGGAATCGTGATTTTGAACGAAATCGTGGGTGGAGTTATTCCGAAGGAATTTATTAAACCTACTGAGGAAGGTTTACGCGAAGGAGCTCAGAATGGTGTGGTCGCCGGTTATCCTGTAGTGGATTGCTGCATTCATATCGTTGATGGTAGCTTCCACGAAGTAGACTCCTCTGAATTAGCGTTTAAAATGGCCGGTATCTTTGCGTTCAAAGAAGCAATGAAGCAAGCCAAGCCTATTTTGCTAGAACCTATTATGGAGGTAGAAGTTACCACTCCTGAAGAATATTTAGGGGATGTAATGGGGGATATCAATCGTCGTCGGGGTCAGATTCAAAAGTCTGAAACCCAAAAGGGTGTAGTATTGATTACAGCCAATGTCCCATTAGAAATGATGTTTGGATACGCAACCGATATTAGATCCTTGACAAAAGGAAGAGCTTCTTATTCGATGAAACCATCGCACTTTGAACAAGTTCCGAACAATTTATTAAGTAAGATTGTTGAAACACGTTCGAAAGCGCCAGCTCGTTCGTAAAAAATAGTAAGGTTAGAAACATGTCACAAGGGTCAAACATAAAGATTAAATTAAAAGGGTTTGATTACCGCATTGTGGATCAATCAGCAGCGGAAATTGTAAATACAGCAAAAGGTTCAGGTGCTCGTGTATGCGGACCGATTCCTATGCCAACTCAGATTGAACGTTTTACCGTCAATCGTTCCCCTCACGTAGATAAGAAATCTATGGATCAATTTGAATTGCGTACCCATACGCGTCTGATTGTGGTTGAGGAAGCCAATGTTCAAACGATTGAAAACCTAAAACGGCTAAATTTGTCGGCAGGTATAGATATTGCGATTGACGTGTAGGATTTTTATTGATACGTTGCACAAATAATAAGAACGAAATTGATTAAGTTTATAGTTCAGGAATATGCAAGATAGGCTGATAGTTGTTGGAAAAAAAGTTGGGATGACGCAGATGTTTGATGCGGATAATCATATCATGCCTGTTACGGCTATTGAAGTAGAACCCTGTGTTGTAAGCCAGATAAAAACCGTTGATCATGATGGTTATAACGCGGTACAGTTTGCTTATTTTGAGCAAAACCATATTACAAAACCGATTGAGGGTCATTTAGCTAAGGCTAACATTCAGGATAAATTCGGACATTTTTGCGAATTTACTACCGATGAAACCAGCAATTTTACGATTGGTAATGCCTTGTCCTTGGATTTGTTCCAAGTCGGGCAATTGGTAGATGTGGTTGCCCAAAGTAAAGGTAAGGGTTTTCAAGGAGTCGTACGGCGTTTTGATTTCGGTGGAGGTCGTGCAACCCACGGTTCTATGTCGCACCGTCGTGGAGGATCTTATGGTCACTTCCGTCGTATGGGACATGTTATTAAGAATCAAAAGATGCCAGGACATATGGGATCAACTCGCATTACGGTTCATAATTTATCGATCGTTGGGTTGATGCCTGAAAAACGTATTTTAGTAGTTAGAGGAAGCATTCCTGGTGCCAATGGGAATTGGGTAATGATTCGTAAGGCTAAAAGCGTCACTAAATAAATAAGGTTATAAAGATGAAGTTAAAATTCTATAGCCTCGATGGAGATTTCAAAGAAGAGCGGGATTATCCAATCGTTGAATTTACAGATGACCGCGGGAAACAGACCCTTAAGGAAACTTTGGTGTCTTACCTATCTAATTTAAGGCAGGGGAATGCATGCACCAAAACCCGTGGAGATGTTAATGGTTCGGGTAAAAAGCCGTTCCGTCAAAAAGGAACTGGTTCTGCTCGTCAAGGTGAACGCAGAAGCCCATTAGCTCGCGGCGGTGGAGTTGTTTTTGGACCAAAACCTCGTAGTTTTTATATGCATGTTAATCGCCAAGAAAAGCGTTTGGCATTGCAACGTGCCTTGTATGACATGGCAGTTTCGGGCGGATTAGTGGTAATTGAAGCTTTGAAGGAGCAAAAAGCCCCAAAAACAGCTGAAATGGCTCACGTTTTTGACAAATTAGTGTCGGAACAAAAATGTTTGGTGGTAGATCGTGAATTTTCCAAGAATCAATTACTATCGTTGCGCAATTTGAGCCGCGTTTTTTGTATTGATTTACCGTCGGTAAATGCTTTGGATATAGTTCGTTATCCTCATGTGGTGATAACGGAAAAGGCATTAAATGAGTATATTCAAGGAGCTAAATAACGGAGTAAAGTATTATGGTATTCTTGTGTGATCATTTAGAAAAAATGCTGATTTCCGAAAAAGCGAGCATGCTTTCCGCTAATGCGAATGCATATACGTTTGAGGTAAATCCGGATGCTACCCGTACAGATGTTAAAAATTCTGTTGAAGCTTATTTCAATGTTACGGTTAAGCAAGTACGCATCATTAACTGCAAAGGTAAAGTTAAGCATAGCCGTATTAGAAAAGCGCTTCCTGGGGTAGTGGGAAAGAAAAAGAAAGCGATTGTTTTCTTGAAAAAAGGTCAGCATATTGAAGTAAAGTAATGCTATGATGGTTTTAGTTAAAAGCGTTCCAACGACTTCAAGTCGGCGATTTTTTGTAAACAACAGAATTCAGTACACGAAGGATGCTGGTGAATCCAGTTTAATTTCGGGTAAACGTCGTTCTTACGGCCGCAATTGTCATGGACATATTACGGTGCGTCATCGGGGCGGCGGACATAAGCGTTTATACCGTCAGGTGGATTTTAAACGTAATAAGTTTGATATTCCTGCAACGGTTGCTGCTTTCGAATACGATCCTAACCGTTCGGCTTATTTAGCATTGTTAAATTATGCTGATGGCGAAAAACGGTATATTTTGGCGCCTGAAGGTATCCAAATTGGGGATTCGGTTATCAATTTAAATAAGACTGTTTCAAATTACAAAGTGGGCATGAGTTTCCCATTGTCTTGCATCCCAACAGCCATTAAAATCCATGCAGTTGAATTGGTACCAGGGAATGGTGCTGTTTTAGCGCGTACTGCAGGATCTTCTTTGGAAATTGTTGGTTTTGATAAAGGGTATGCTCAGGTAAAGATGCCTAGCGGCGAAGTTCGTCTTTTGGATGAACGCTGCAGAGCTACCATTGGAGCAGTTGGTAATGCAGACCATCAAAATGCCATTTTAGGTAAAGCAGGCCGTGCACGTTGGTTGGGCATTCGTCCGACAGTTCGTGGATGTGCGATGAACCCTGTAGACCATCCAATGGGTGGTGGTGAAACCGGTGGTGGAAATCATCCTGTTTCTCCTTGGGGTCAATTAGCCAAAGGTAGCATTACCCGTAGACGTAAGAATATAAGCAATCGCTTTATTATAGTGCGCTGCAACGGGAAAAAGGTTAAAAAGATATAGTTGAATTATGGCACGTTCCCTTAAAAAAGGTTTTTTTGTAGATCCAAAATTGATGGATAAGGTTTTAGACTACGCAAAGTCGGGTAATAAAAAACCAATCAAAACTTGGTCTCGTCGTTCGACCATTGTTCCGGAATTCGTAGGTTTGAATTTCGAAGTACATAATGGGAAGTTGTTTATTCCTGTTTATGCTACCGAAAATATGGTTGGTCATAAGTTGGGCGAATTTGCTCAAACTCGTACGTTTAAAGCACATAATCCTCATACTCAAAAGGCTGATAAATAATGAAAACACAAGCGCTAGCGAGAAATGTTCGTATGTCCCCTTTGAAATTAAGGGAGATCGGGCGTAATTTGGTGGGGATGCAGGCTCAAAAAGCATTGCAATTTTTACGTTGGAGCCCACGAAAGTCAGCTCGTTTATTTTATAAAACTTTGAAGAGTGCTATCGGTAATGCCGAAAACAACTTAAGTGTTTCGGTTGAACATTTGGTGCTTCAAGAAGTGGTTGTTGACGAAGGTGCGGTTATGAAGCGTTTTCAACCGGTTTCGCGTGGTTCGGCTCATCCTATCCGTAAACGTATGAGTCATATTAAGATTGTTTTGACCGATGAAGAAGGTACAGAAGCAACCCAAGGGAAACGGAAATAAAGGAGTAATTTAAACATGGGACAAAAAGTAAATCCAATAGGTTTTCGGTTACCCGTTCGTCGTGACTGGCGTTCTTGTTGGTACGCTAGCAAAGCGGATTATGGGAAATGGGTTAAAGAGGATTATGCAATCCGTAGCTTTTTACAGAAAAAATTACGGTACAATTCTGTGCAAGATGTCCTGATTGAACGTGCAGGATTACGTTTGCGGGTTACCATTTTAAGTGGTCGCGTTGGTGTGATCATTGGAAGAAAAGGGCAAGAACTCGAAAAGCTAAAAGCTGAATTGAGCGCTTTGTTGAAGAAAGATGTTTTGTTGGAGATTAAAGAGGTTAAAAAGCCGGATTTGTCTGCTCAATTAGTCGCAGAAAACATTGCTCTTCAATTAGAACGACGTGTTTCGTTCCGTCGTGCTTTGAAGAAAGCGGTACAGTTGGCAATGAGCATGGGTGCGCGTGGTATTCGTGTACAATGTGCAGGCCGTTTGGGCGGTGCTGAAATTGCACGTACCGAATCGCAATTCGTTGGTTCTGTTCCTTCACATACTTTAAGAGCAAACGTAGACTATGGTTTTAACGAAGCTCGTACGGTGTACGGTACCATAGGCGTAAAATGTTGGGTATGTCTTGAAAAAGCGGAGGCTTAAAAGAATATGGTTTTATCTTCACCATCTCGTACTAAGTTTGCTAAAACCCAAAAGGGAAGAATTTATGGCAACGCTAAAGGCGGTTCAAGCCTAGCATTCGGTGATTATGGATTACAGGCGTTGGAACGCGGACGTATTACCGCTGCTCAATTGGAAGCGGCGCGTGTAGCGATCAATCGTCACTTGAAACGTAAAGGTAAAGTTTGGGTGCGCGTTTTCCCTCAAAAGCCAATTACCCGCAAGCCGTTAGAAACCCGTATGGGTAAAGGTAAAGGTGGGGTTGAGTATTGGGTCGTGGTCGTTAAACCCGGCGTTATCCTTTTTGAAATTGCCGGTGTTCCATCCGCTGTTGCATTGGAAGCTATGTCATTGGCCGATCGTAAATTAGGTTTACGGTGCAGATTCATTGGCCGTGAGGAATTAACCCAACGTTTTTAAGTAGGGGTTTGTTATGGGTAAAGAAAAGGACATTTTAAAATTGACACCGAGCGAGTTGTATTCTAAATCTAGAGAACTTGCTAAAAAAATGGTGGATTTACGTATGAAAAACGATGCGGGACAAGCAAAGGCTGTTTCAGAGATCCGTAATGCCCGTAAGGATAGAGCGCGCGTTTTAACAGCGTTGACTCAGAAAAATTGTAAACACGTTAAAGAGTAAGCTCTATGGTTCAAGCAGATTTGACAGTAAGATCTCATCGTAAGACGCTCGTTGGAGTAGTTGAAGCCCGTTCGGGAGATAAATCGATCAAAGTGGTCTTTTGTTATAAAAAGCCACATCCACGCTTTAAAAAAGAGATTAAACGTAAAACGGTTTTGCATGTGCATGATCCTAAAAATGAATGTGCCATTGGAGATAAGGTCGAGATTATGTCGACCCGCCCGTTAAGTCATCTAAAGCGGTGGCGTGTGGTAAGTATATTAGCCAAAGCTGATCAAGAAGTTAAATAAAGGTAGGCTATGTTGCAAATGGGGAGTAGGTTAGTTGTTGCCGATAATTCAGGCGCTAAGGAAGTTGGTTTTATCCGTAAATTAGGCCAGCTGTCTGATACAGCTCATGTGGGAGATGTGATTATTGCATCTGTTAAAGAGTGTACTCCTGATTCTGAAATCAAAAAAGGTAAGGTTGTACGTGCTGTAATCGTACGTACCCGTCATGATATCCATCGTAAGGATGGTTCTTGCCTTCGTTTTGGGGATAACGCATGTGTTATTATTGATGATGCGGATAATCCTAAAGGGACGCGTGTTTTTGGGCCTATTGCTCGTGAATTGCGTCAGAAAAATTTTATGAAAATTGTTTCATTAGCACCTGAGGTTTTGTAATGACTGCAATTAAAAGAGGTAGTGAAGTAATGGTGATTGCCGGAGATCACAAAGGTAAAACCGGCAAGGTATTGAATTTGGTGGGCGACCGAGTAGTGGTTGAAGGGGTAAATATGCACAAAAAGTGCCTTAAAAAGTCCCAAAACAACCCTAAGGGTGGTATCGTTGAGCTAGAGCTTTCGATACACCGTTCGAATGTAGCCCCGTTGAAAAAAGATGCGCAGGCAGAAAGTGCTAGCAAGAAGTCGACTACAACCGAAAGCAAGAAACCGGCTAAAAAAGCGACAAAACAAACTAAATCGAGCAAATAATTATGACTTCTGCAGTTCCTGAATTATTAAAAGAACATTATCTGCAACAGGTTGTCCCTGAATTGAAGAAGGAATGTGGCTTTACTAATATTCACCAAGTTCCGAAATTGGAAAAGATTGTATTGAATTCTCGTGTTAAAGCTGAGGCAGACAAGGCGTACATCGAGCAATTAGTAAAGGATATGGCTTTGATTACAGGACAAGCCCCTGTGGTGGTAAAAAGCAAAAAGAGCATTGCTAACTTCAAATTACGCCAAGGAGTACCTAATGGAGTTAAGGTAACCTTACGCGGTAATAGAATGTATCAATTTTTGTATCGGTTGATTAACATCGTATTTCCTGTCATTCTCGATTTTAGAGGAGTTTCTTCCCACTTTGATCGGAACGGAAATTTGAATATTGGTATTAAAGACCATTCGGTGTTCCCCGAAATCAAAACAAGTTCTAATCGTATCAATATTGGATTAGATATTGCAATTGTAACAACAGCGCATGATTCTAAAGATGCACTTTTGTTGTTGAAAAAATTAGGTATGGTATTTAGGTAATTAAGGATATGGCAAAAACATCTTCGATTGAAACCAACAACCGTCGGTTGAGACTTATTCAAAAATATGCTCAAAAACGTAAGGAGTTGAAGGCCAAAATTTTGAATCCAAAAACTCCTGATGAAGAGTTTTTCGCGGCTCAACGTGAATTAGCTTTGTTGCCTCGTAATTCTTCTCCGGTTCGTTATCGTCGCCGTTGCTCGGTTACGGGTAGGTCACGTGGTTATTATCGAAAATTTGGGGTTTCAAGGCTTGTTTTGCGCGAATTTGCATTAAAAGGTTTGTTGCCTGGAGTTGTTAAAGCTTCTTGGTAGGAATTAGGTTTATGGACGTAATAGGAGATTTTTTAACGGTTGTTCGTAACGCGAATCGGGTACGCAAGTCGTTTTGCAACGTACCTTTTTCGAAAGTACGAGAGGAAATTGCGCGCGTTTTAGTCGAAGAAGGATATATTGCCCGTGTTGAAACCCAAGCGGATGAGACAGGTAAGAAAAACTTAAAAATTCGCTTAAAATACGTCAAAAATGTCCCTGTATTGAACATGCTAAAGCGTTGCAGCAAACCGGGTGCCAGATGGTATGTGGATTGTGCACATATCCCAAGCGTTTTAAGCGGTTTAGGTATTTGTATTTTATCTACCTCTAAAGGATTTATGACCGGTAAGAAGGCAAAATCAGCTGGTTTAGGGGGAGAGTTAATTTGTAAAGTTTGGTGATCCATGAGCAGAATAGGAAAATTACCCATTAAGATTGATAACGGTGTAACCGTGTCTATTGAGGGTTCATGCGTTAAGGTTAAAGGACCGCAAGGTGAGCTTTCTCAAACCTTCGATCCTTGTGTGTCGATTACCCAACAGGATCAGTCTATCGTAGTGACTCCGAAAAACGAGGAACGTTTTACATTAGCAATGCATGGTACCGTGCGTGCAATCATTGCTAACATGATTAAGGGAGTACAAACCCATTTCTCGAAAGATTTGGAGATTAAAGGGGTAGGTTTTAAAGCTGCTGTATCGGGTAACGTGTTGGATTTAGCTTTGGGATGTTCTCATCCTATTAAATACAAAATTCCTACTGGGGTAAGCGTTCAAGTTAAGGACAATACCCAAATTCACGTTGAAGGTGCGGATTCTTGTTTAGTAGGACAGGTTGCTGCTCATATCAAGCGTTTCCGTAAGATTGAACCTTATAAGGGACGTGGAGTACGCATTATTGGTGAGTACGTACAGCATAAAGAAGGTAAGAAAAAAGCATAATCAGCTATGAATTTAGAAAAAAAGCGGAATTTGGAAAAAAGACGTCGCCTGCGTATTCGTACTAAGGTTCAAGGTACCCAAGAGCGTCCGCGTTTGGTTTTGACTTTGTCGAACAAACATGCCTATGCTCAATGCATTAATGACACAACGGGTTCTACTTTAGTTGCTCTTTCTTCGATGGCGAAGAATTTGCGTTCTGAACATTTGAAGCCCAACAAGGCAGGAATGGATGTTTTAGGTAAACAATTTGGTGCTTTATTAAAGGAAAAAGGAATTAAGCAGGTAGTGTTCGACCGCGCAGGACGTTCTTATGCAGGATGCGTAAAGTTATTTGCAGATGCAGTGCGTTCTCAAGCTATCGACTTTTAAATTTTGATACTATGTCAGCGAATGATGGTTTAGAATTTCTTGATGAAAAGCAGATGTTTGCTTTAAAAGAGCCTGCAGATAATTGGGAAGAAAAGGTAGTAGGGGTTAATCGTTGCTCCAAAGTTGTAAAAGGTGGACGGCGTTTTAGCTTTTCAGTGTTTTTGGTAGCTGGAAATAAAAACGGTTTAGTTGGATACGGTTTGGGTAAATCCAAAGAAGTATCGGATGCTGTTCGTAAGGCCAGTGAAAGTGCCAAAAAGCATGTATTTAAGATTTCCCTCCTCAATCAAACAGTTCCTCATGTTGCTCAGGGAAAATTTAGTGGTGGTCAAGTAATTTTAAAACCTGCTTGTTCCGGTACTGGTATTGTAGCGGGTGGCGGAGTAAGAGCTGTATTAGAGCTCGCTGGGGTTAAGGATGTATTATCTAAATCCTTGGGTTCTAAGAATAAGATCAATGTATCGATTGCAACCATTCGTGCTTTGATGCAAATGCGCACTCAAAAGCAGTTGGCGGCGATGAAGGCGGCTGAAATCGCAGAATAAGGATAGGGTATATCATGAAATTGAATCAATTACCATCAACCCCGAATCGTTTATCGAAGTGTAAACGTCTAGGTCGTGGTCGTGCGAGTGGCCATGGAGAAACCTCTACGCGTGGAAACAAGGGAGGTAATGCACGTTCGGGTTACTCGACTCCTCATAACTTCTCGGGTATTCCATGGTATCGTAAGTTCCCGAAACGTGGATTTAACCATATTATTTTTAAGAAGTGCTACAATGTAATTAACTTAGATAGGGTTAATGCTTTGTTGCCGGCAGATTTTTCCGATTCTATCGATCGGGCTGCTTTATCCAAACTTGGATTGATTAAGTATTTAGATGCCCCTGTTAAATTTTTGGGGAATGGAGAATGGGCTCGCAAGGTCACTTTTCAACTTACTTCATCCGATAAAATGAGCGCTGGTGCCAAATCAAAGATAGAGGCAGCTGGCGGAAAAGTTGTCGTAGCCTAATCGCTTCATGATTTCTGCTTTAATCAATTGTTTTAAAATTCGTGAATTAAGGCAGCGTATTTTGTTTACGCTGTCTTTGCTTTTCGTAGCGCGAATTGGTTGTAATATTCCGATTCCGGGGGTTGATCCATCGGCATTAAAAGCGTTTTTTGAATCGCAAAAAATGCTCGGTGGTGGTCAATTGGTCGGACTTTATAACTTATTTACGGGTGGAGCGTTTTTAAAAGGAGCAGTTTTTGGTTTAGGGGTTATGCCCTACATTAGTGCTTCGATTATCTTCCAACTTTTGGGAGTTATGATGCCTTCGTTAGCGAAAATGCAGCAGGAGGGTGAAATAGGGCGCCAACGTTTGATGCAATATACCCGCTATTTAACCTTGGTTATTTGTATTATCCAAGGGGGGCTGTTGATCATGGCCTTAACGAATTATCCCGATAAGTTGTTCCCTGGGTTTGATCCTGCGGTTTATGGTCCTATTGTGCTCCATAAAGGGATAGGGTTTGCTTTAATGTGCACCTTTTTATTATCAACCGGTACGATGATTCTTACTTGGTTGGGAGATCAAATTACTCAACGTGGAATCGGCAATGGTATTTCGCTGCTCATTACCGTGGGTATTTTGTCCGGTTTGCCCCAGAGCATGGTTTTATTTGGGAAAATGTTCTATACCCCATTAGGGACGGAAAGCGCAGGACATTTGGGTTGGTTACAAGGCGCTTTAATGATCACGTTGTTGTTTGTGGTTATCGCAGCAATGGTGGCGGTTACTCAAGCACAACGCAAAGTTCCGGTTCAATACGCAAGCAGGGTTGTTGGTTCTAAGATGTATAGCGGCCAAAGTTCATTTTTACCCTTAAAAGTAAATTATTCTGGGGTAATGCCGGTCATTTTCGCCAGCGCTTTGTTGATGTTCCCGCAGCAATTATTGGCTTACTTAGGAGCAGCGTTTGGTATTTCAGTATTTCAAAAATGGTCGATGGTTATTGTACAAGGCTCAATGTTGTACTATATCATCTATGGTATCCTCGTGCTTGGTTTTAGCTATTTTTGGGTTTCGATTATGTTCAAACCCCTGCAAATTGCGGATGATTTGAAGAAAAATGGTGGTTATATTCCGGGTGTCCGTCCTGGCTCACCAACCGCGCAATTTTTGGATTACGTAATGACGCGTTTAACCTTGGCTGGCGCTATTTTCCTAACGGTTATCGCTTTATTCCCTGATATTTTGTACTTCTTATATAAAATTCCTTATCGCGTAGCTTTGTTTTTCGGTGGTACCGGAACTTTGATCAGCGTAGGTGTATTATTAGACACCTTGAGACAATTAGAAACCTATTTATTGCAACGGAATTACGAAGGTTTTCTGTCGAAACGTACCCTGCGCGGTAAAGCGTTAGCAGCTCAATTGCAAGAATTAACTGTTTCTGATGATAAGGGATTGCGGCTGTTATGGATAACGGTCTTAGGGCTGTTTATCTTAGGGTTTGTGTCGTGGGCTTGTCAGGCAATGTTTTTCTAGGATGGGATTATGGGTCTGATTAAGACAGAAGAGGAAATTGTATGCATGCGCGAAGCAGGAGGATGCGCGGCATTCGTATTAGATGAAGTACGTAAAGCAACCAAGGTTGGGGTTAGTACTTGGGATTTAGATCAAAAAGCGAAGGAAGTAATGGCCTCGGTAGGCGCTATTAGTTCGGCTTACCGTTATGGTGACCCTTCTAATCCATTTCCGAGTTACATCTGTGTGTCTTTGAACAATGAAGTGGTTCATGGTATCGGTAAAAAAGATCGAATCATTAAAGAGGGCGATATTGTTAGTTTGGATGTTGCTTTGTATTACAAAGGATTTGCAGGAGATAATACCTTAACCTTTGCAGTTGGAGCCATCCCAGAAGATACTCGGCATTTAATTGAAGTGACGCGTTCGGCATTAATGGAAGGCATTGCTCAAGCGAGGGATGGAAATTTTATCGGCGATATCGGTTATGCCGTTCAAACGACTGCCGAGAAAAATCATTTAGGAGTAGTTCGTGATTTGGTTGGCCATGGTATTGGTCGCCACATGCACGAAGAACCACAGGTTCCTAATTTTGGTAAACCCCATACAGGTTTTCGTTTGCAAGCGGGAATGACCATTGCAATTGAACCCATGCTTACCTTAGGATCCCCTAAATTGCGCACATTGAATGACGGTTGGACGATTGTTACAGCCGATAATAAAATGAGTGCTCACTTTGAACATACGGTGCTAATCACAAAAGATGCGCCAGAAATATTGACAAACTTAAAAAATTCTTCTCAATCAAATCTATTGTAATACTATGCGAATCCTTGGAGTTGATATTCCTGATAACAAGAAATTAGCTTATGCATTGCCCTATATTTATGGAATTGGTTTATCCCGTGCACGGCAAATTGTAGACAAAGCCGGCTTAGATCCAGATAAACGCGTGCATACGTTATCCGAAGAAGAATTGAATAAAATTTTAGCTGCTATCGATCAGTTTGGATATGTTTTAGAAGGGGATTTACGTCGAGAAATCGCTGGAAACATCAAACGTTTAGAGTTGGTTAAGTGCTACCGTGGAATCCGTCACATTAAAGGATTGCCGGTACGTGGACAGCGGACAAGCACCAATGCACGGACTCGTAAGGGGGCTCGTAAAACCGTTGGTGTCGTAAGCAGCGCTAATAAAAAATAAAATTTAAGATCTCATGGTTGTAGATAAGACAAAATCAAAGGAAGCATCCAAGGTTGAAGAGGAAGTAAAGCCTGCAACGGATGCTAAAAAACGTTCTCCTCGTACTGCTACGAAAGCAACAACGAAACAACCTAAAGCGCAGGAGAAATCAAAAGAAACCAAAGCTCAGACTGTTGAGGAAAAGCAACCCGTTGAGGAAGCTGCTGCAGCCCAAAATGCGTTAGATACAGAGGGCGCTCAAGGAGAATTAAAAATCAAACGTGCGAAAAATAGCAAAAATGTTACGGTAGGTGTCTGCCACATTTCTGCAACGTTTAACAACACGATGGTGGTATTTACCGATTTAAAAGGCAACGTTTTGTCTTGGTCTAGTGCCGGCCGTTGCGGTTTTAAAGGTGCACGCAAATCAACAGCTTATGCCGGTCAGGTGGTATCCGTTGAGGCTGCCAAATTGGCTATGGGTCATGGAGTGCGTGAAATTTCTATAGAAGTAAAAGGCCCAGGAATAGGGCGCGATGCAGCTATTCGGTCTTTACAAACTTTAGGGTTAACGGTTTCATCTATTAAGGATGTTACACCCATTCCTCATAATGGATGCCGCCCCCGTAAACGTCGCTATGTATAAAGAAAGATTAAATCATGCGTTATACAGGACCTACTACTCGTATTAATCGTCGTTTTAAGACGGTCATTTTCCCCGTTACCAAGGCTTATGAGCGTAAACCTTATTTGCCAGGTATGCACGGAGCCCATTTAAAGCGTCGTATTAGCGATTATACTTTGGGCTTAAATGAAAAGCAAAAAGTCCGCTTTATGTTTGGTGTATCGGAACGTCAATTCCGTTTGATGTTTGAGACCGCCAAAGGTATGTCTGGATTAGCCGGTGAAAACTTACTGCGTTTACTAGAATTACGTTTAGACAATATTGTGTATCGTTTAGGATTCGCAAAAACCCGTGCTGCTGCTCGTCAAATGGTTATGCATGGGCATGTAAAAGTGAATGATCGCAAGGTCAGCATCCCAAGCTATATTTGCAAAGCCGGCGAGGTTATAAGTGTTGGAGAGAAAGCGGTTTCTCGTCAATTAGCAACCCATGGTTTGGAAGCAACTCAAGGACGTGAATGCCCCAGCTGGTTATCGGTTGTTCAAGACCAATTAAAGGGAACAGTCGATCGCATTCCAGTTCGTGAAGAAATGGTTCAAGATATTGATGAACAATTGATTGTGGGATACTACAGTCGTTAATAGAAGTTATTTTTAGAAATATGCAAGCTCCTAAAGTATTAAAAGAATTTGTGCTACCTACGAAACTGCGGCAGGTTTCTGAAACAGCAACTTCTACATTTACCTGTTTTGTCTTGGATCCTCTTGAAAAGGGATTCGGTCATACCCTAGGTAATGCATTTCGAAGGATATTGCTGAGTTCGATTGAAGGAGCTGCCATTACTTCGGTTAAAATCGAAGGCATTCAGCATGAATTTCAGCACGACAAGGGGATTTTGGAAGATGTAACCGAAATCGTTTTGAACTTGAAGAACGTTCTTTTGAAAGCTCGTTTAAAAGCGCCTGTTACTTTATCGATTGATGTAAATAAGCTCGGAGCAGTTACTGCTAAGGATATTAAGTTGTCTAACGGGATTGAAATTGTAAACCCAGAGCAACTGATCTGTACGTTAACTGAAAAACGGAGCTTTAAGGCACAACTAACCGTTGATATGGATCGCAATTATCGGTTGGCTAAGGATAACCGTAAGCCCGATCAGGCATTAGGAACGATTCCGATTGATAGTTTATTTAGTCCGGTGACTTTGGTGAGTTATCGTGTGGAAAATACCCGTGTTGGTAACATTACGGATTATGATAAATTGTTTTTGGAAGTTACCACCGATGGTCGTATTACTCCCCAAGATGCGTTAAAGGAAGCAGGGGCTATTTTGAGTCTTCACTTAAAGTTACTTGAAGATCTTTCTGAAGAAGCTATTCGTTTTGAATCTTCAAAGACTTCAGAGGAATCAGTGGATAACAAAGAGAATCGTTTACATACTTTATTGCAAACAAGCGTTAATGTGTTAGATTTATCGGTACGTTCCGCTAACTGTTTGAATAAAGAAAAGATTATGACCTTGGGACAATTGGCACGCAGACCAGAAAGCGAATTGTTGCAATGTCGTAACTTTGGTAAAAAATCTCTTGATGAGATTAAAGAAAAATTGGAAAGTTTTGGATTATCGCTCGGAATGCAAATTGATGAAAATATGTTGAGCGATTCATTAAAATAAATAATTAAAGTAGTTTTTGTATTATGCGTCATTTAAATCATCGTTTTCAATTAGGAGTTAAACAGGAGCATCGTAAGGCTTTGATGGCTAATTTAATGGCGCAGCTGTTTTTGAACGGAAAGATCAAAACTACGTTAGCGAAAGCTAAAGCGTTACGTCCTTGTTCAGAAAAGGTTATTACATTGGCAAAAGATGCAGCAAATAGCCAATTACCTATCGAAAAGTTGCACTATCGTCGTTTAGCAATTGCTCGTGTTCATAATGAAGCAGCGGTCAAAAAGCTGTTCGAAGAAACCGTTCAGCAATTTTTAAAACGCAACGGAGGCTATACCCGCATCTATAAATTAATGAATCGGGTAGGGGATGGCGCTCCTATGGCTCTTATTCAGTTGGTTGAAGAAGCTGAAGCACGTCGTTCGTCTTCTAAACCAAAAGCCAAAAAGACAGCTGAATCAGCTAAAAATACATCAAAAACAGCCACTTCTGAAGCTGAAAAAGCAGATGAAGTAGCTCCTAAAGCTGAAGCAACGGCAAAAAAAGTTGCTAAAAAAGCTGAAGAACCAGCTAAGGCTGAATAACACTGGGTAATAAGGATTATTTTTTACTTAAATGGTAAATATGATCCCCCAAGAGGTTATTGATTTTATTCTAGGTCAGTGGGGGAACTTTGCTGAGTGTGATGTTCATTTCCCGCCCGAAACTTGGCAGGATTTATGCGACAAAGCTTATCGGGACCTAGGAGCTTCTTCGGACGCAAATCCTCATCCGTTTTGTATTCGTTTGGTCGGACAATCAGGTTCGGGGAAATCTTCTCAACTATTGCCGTCAGTACAATCGGCTTTGGAGGCGTATCATTATCCCTACGTAATGATTGCTGTGCGGAATTTTGTTCCTTATCACCCGCATATTGAAGCTATTAAGCAGCAGTATGGTTCGGGGATGATACGTGAAAAAACAAATGCGTTTGCGTTAATCCTATTAACCATGGTGTTGATTCAGTGTATCGAACAACAGCGTTCTATCCTGCTGGATATGACCTTATTAGCCCCAAAATATGAGGAAATGATTCATCGGTACCTGCAAGCGCATCATTACGCCTGCGATTACCAATGTATGGCGATTAGTAAAGAAGTATCGGATGCGTGGATTGCAGAACGTTGTCGTGCAACAGGGCGTGTGGTAGAAAAAAGTTCGTCAGGGTTTTTTTACAACACTCTTGAGCCAGCTTTTGCGCTCTTACAGGAATTTGCTAGCATTACCAATAGGGTGATTATTTGGGATCGTGCCAATCCAGAACCTATGATTACCCAGTTGGGGGATGAACAGCTGTGGAAAAAATTTATTGCAGCCCGTCAAGTACCTGCTCCGTTTTTAAATTTTGATGACGCTTTAGCGAGTAAACAAGCGTTTTTACACACTTTTTATTCGGTTTTACCTCCAAGAAAATAATTTTCTGGTTTGACAAATTTATAGGTTTCTGTGAATTAACAAGCAGAGTTGCTCAATAGCTCAGTGGTAGAGCAGGTGACTGTTAATCACTTGGTCGCAGGTTCGAGCCCTGCTTGAGCAGCCATATAATAATTTTTATATGAAACGTATCTATCTATTAACTAGTTGTGCTGCTTTCGCGATAGGTGGTTGTACTGAAACCACATCAAAGGATGTGATCTCTGCGCAAAGTGCGTACAATAATGCACTTGTTGATAATAATAACCAAGAGTTGTTATTGAACATTGTACGCTTACGTTATGGAGAGTACCCTACCTTTGTAGAGGTTACTTCCATGAGTCATAATAACAACGTTAAGAGTAGTTCTAAGTTCGGATTTGAAAAAACCATTATGGGTTGTGTTGATGGAAAATATCCAGGTAAATTGACGCTAGAGCTAAGTCCATCTTATGAAAATTTATCAGGTGCTAATTATGGGAGATTGGCAGGAAGAGAGTATGTCAAAAAATTCATGACACCAATCTCTTTCCCAGTCGTAACTTCTTTAATCAATTCAGGTTGGTCCTTAGAGGAAGTATTTAATCTGTGTATTGAACGTATCAACGATTTGTATAACGCAGATACCGCTGATGGTCCCGTACCTGAAAATGCTCCTGAGTATGAATCGTTTGCCTATTTCGCTCATTTAATGGACGAATTGCACAGACAACCGAATCACTTGGTGTACTTTAATCAAAAACCAAGCACCAACTTTTCTAAATTGCACATGCAAATTAAAGACAAAGCGGGTTATCGTACCAAAGCTCAACAGGTTAAGCAGTTAGCTGGATTGGATACCAACAAAACGTTATTTGAGATTAACGATAACTTCATGGAGCAAAATTCAGAAACGTTAGTTGTTCAATGCAGAACCTTGTTAGGCGTGCTCTACTTTGCATCTAAGGGAGTTGATGTTCCTCAGATGGATATCGATGGACATATCGCAGGAGGTTCTAAGGATCGCTGGGGAAAACCCTTTGATTGGAAGAAAGTTTGCAATCGTTTCCATGTTGCTTGGTCGGTAGATACCCCGAAAAATGCTTATGTTGCATGCGAATACCGCGGCACTTGGTTCTATATTGCCGATGATGATATTCAATCGAAGAACACTTTTTCATTGCTCATGCAATTGATGTTCTTGCAATCTTCGCAGTACAAATCGACCAATCCGTTATTGGTTGTTACCGCAAACTAAAGTAATCGCGCATTTAAGCGATATGCCCCGAAAGGATAACCTTTTCGGGGCGTTTTATTTTGTACAATCAAATCAATGCCCAAAAGTTTAATGCTGCTGTAAAAAGCTCAAAATCGCTTGGTTAACCGCGGGCTGTGCGTCTTCAAGGACATAATGTCCGGCAGTATCGTAGCGCTGTACTTGAGCGTTAGGGAAGAACGTTTTCCATTGCGCTAAAAAGTGCGGATTAAAGCAAAAATCCTTCATTCCCCACGCCAACAAACACGGTTTGTCCGATAAAAGCGACAGTCGGTTTTGAATCGACTCAAGCAGCGCATAACTGGGATGCTGAGGGTGCATAGGAATATCCTGAACAAACGCTTTAATGGCGATTCGCTCGGCAACCGTGCGATAGGGATATAAATACCCATTTTTGACGTTTTTAGGCAAAGGATGAACCGAGGCCATAACCGTCGCTGCTTGGGCAAACGAATTTAAGTGCGTTATAGACCAAGCTCCAAAGTGTGTCCGGCAAAAAGCGATGCGATAGGGCATCCTTTTCGATAAAAAACCTGCCGAATTTAGGATGGTTAAGGAGCGTATTTTTTCAGGACATTGGGTTGCAATTCCCATTCCAATAGCTCCTCCCCAATCATGAACTACCAAATGAAATGATTTCAGCGCTAAGTGATCTAACCAACGCAGGGCATTATCGATGTGCTGGTTTAAGCAATAAGGATACGTTTGTGGCTTGTCTGACAAACCGCAGCCCATATGATCCAACGCTAAACAGCGGTAATACGGGCTTAAATGGCGAATTAAATGACGATAATAAAACGACCACGTGGGATTTCCATGCAGCATAACCACTGCTTCCGCTTTGGAATTGCCTTCATCGACATAATGCAGTTGGAGATTTTGATCTAACGGGCAAAAATGAGGCGCGAAGGGATATAACTGCGCTAACCATTCAGGTAGTGTTAGTTTTGCCATAAAATACCCAACATAAGCGTATTGAGTCCGCTGCCGATTCCCAACAACAGAACTTTGTCATTTGCTTGGATGCGTTGGGTTTCAACCGCGTATCCTAATGAAATGGGTAAGGCGACAGAACCGGTATTTCCAAGGAAACTAAAGGTAGATACGTCCTTATCCATCGGCAAACTCAACGCTTCATAAATTTTCTTTTGATGCTGCAATCCGACCTGATGAGTAATGATACACTGCGGGGTGGAGGCGTTCCAATTCATTTCCGCTTGAAAATCAGACCATGCGGCTTTGGATAATTGAATACCGGATTCCAATAGGGTAGTGGAATCGGTTTGCATAGC